>SKXS01000109.1 GCA_007128345.1 Spirochaetia bacterium | reverse complement strand
TGCATCGTCCCCGCCCCAGGCTTCTGCGATGGCGCGTGTGGGTAGTGACCGGTATGCCGAAGAAGGTGATCTGTCCGCCATGCGTGTGGCCGCAGAGGGCAACATCAAAGGGCAGTGCATCTGCCAGCGGGACAAAATCTGGATTGTGGCTTGCAAGGATTACCAGTTGGGCCTTCGGATCCTGCGTGAGATGGCCAATGTAGGAGACATCTCTGCTCAGATCAGCAGTTCCGATAATCTGCACAGGTATCCCGCGGACAGTTTCTGTTACCGATGCATTGTGCAGCAGGCGGATTCCTGCCTGCTCCAGGCGGCTGACGATCCGGTTCCGGGGGCAGCTTCCCCGGGACCACTGGATGTCATGGTTTCCCAGTACTGCCGCTGTAAGCGTGCCCCCACCGGCACGTGACAGCTCCCCGATGCAGGCGTCAACGTACTGCTCGCCTGCATCAACAAAGTCCCCTCCGAAGATCACGATATCAGGATTGAGAGAAGCGATTCTGTCTGCTATCCTTCGGATGCACGAAGGCGGATACCACCAGCGGCAGTGGAAGTCGGAAGCCCAGACGATCCGTACACCTCTGGTCCCCAGTTCATGGGTGCGGACCTTCAATGCATATCGCGCTTCCATGATTCCCCAGGCAAGGAGTGCCAGGGGAACCAGCAGCAGGAACCAGTACATACCGGCTACCGCGAGCGGTACGCCTCCAGGCCCCTGCGGATAATATCGATCGACTGTTCAAGATCCCGGACATTGAGCACATAGGCAATGCGTACCTCATCCCGGCCCGCGCCTGGAGTTTGGTAGAACCCGGAAGCCGGCGCCAGCATGACGGTCTTCCCTTCATGGGAAAAGTCCCGGAGCATGAATACGGCGAACTTCTCAGCTTCGTCCACCGGGAGACGGGCCACCAGATAGAAAGCTCCCGCCGGCTTGCTGCAGACAACCCCGGGAATTGAGGAAAGCCCCTGATACAGGATATCCCGCCGCAGCTGGTATTCCTTGAGCACATCATCAAAGTAGCTCTGGTCCAAATCCAGTACCGCCTCTGCGGCCATCTGTTCAACCGTCGGAGGGCACAGCCTCGCCTGGGCCATCTTGAGCACCCCCGCAAGGAGCCCGCGGTCACGGGATATAAAGGTGCCTATCCTGGCCCCGCAGGCGCTGTACCGTTTTGATATACTGTCCACCACCACTGTGCGGTCCTGTATTGCCGGCAGGGACAGGATGCTTGTATGGGTTTTCCCGTCATACACAAATTCCCTGTAGACCTCATCGGCCGCCAGGAAGAGGTCCTTCTCCTTCACGAGACCTGCCAGTTCATGGAGCTGTGACTCCTGGTAGACAGCACCTGTCGGATTGTTGGGATTGCAGATGAGTATTCCCCGGGTCCTCTCGGTAACGGCAGCCGCAAACGCCGGCGTGTCCGGCAGTGAGAATCCGTCTTCAATCCGGGTCCTCACCGGCACAAGGGTCACCCCGGCCATGGATGAAAACCCGTTCATATTCGCGTAGTACGGCTCCGGTACGATGAGCTCATCGCCGTGATCACAGAGCGCCATAAGCAGGAACAGCAGAGCTTCACTGCCTGCAGTCGTTATCAGGATATCCTCATATGTTAGGTGAATCCCCTTTGATGCGTAGTACTCTGGCAGGCGTCTCCGGTATGACGGGAGTCCTTCCGAGGGGCCGTAGGCAATGATGTCCAGGGGCATGGAATGGATTGCCTGGAGCATCTGTTTCGGGGTCTTGATGTCCGGCTGCCCTATGTTCAGGTGGTAGACAGTAATGCCCCGTTCCTTTGCACTCTCTGCATGCGGAGCCAGCTTGCGGATGGGGCTTTCTGCCATCTCCCGGATTCGCTGTGAATACCTCATGTCGTCCTCCTGCAGCTATAGAGATGGTTCTCGACCATAAAAAACGTGATCCTACAGTACCAGAGAGCCCCCTGTGTGACAATAGCTCAGGTGCGGTTTCCCACCTGCTGTTTCTATGCTATGATACCCAGGAAAATAATCAAGTACCTGCAAGGAGCATATGCACGCCATGAAGGATATAACCATATCGTTCGACCAGGGCAAGGAAGTCCGGGTTCCCTTCGGCACCAAAGCATCCCACGTAATACGAGAATATGCAGACTTCCGTATTGACGGTACTAGGTATGATGAGAATCCAGTAATCGCCATTACAGTGAACAACGAGTTGGCAAGCTTCTCCGTACCGCTGGAGTTCAACGCATGTATTCAGCCTGTTCACCTGTTCAGTGAGAACGGCAGGCGGATATACCGGCACTCCATCTGCTATCTCCTGGCCATGGCATGCTCAATCATCTGCCCGCAGAAGCATGTGGTAATTGGCCATGCCCTGGGAGACGGGTTCTACTACACTATGGATGGGAACGGATTGATCTCCGCTGAAACGGTCAAGGCCATAGAAGCACAGATGAGATCCCTGGTTTCTCAGTCCCTTCCTATCGTCAGGGAATTTTTGCCCTACCATGAAGCGATCGAACTGCTTAGGGAGCATGACCTCGAAGAAGCTGCTCTGCTGCTGTCATTTACGAACAAACCCAAGGTTCCCCTCTACACCTGCGGCACCTATGTTGATGTGTCATACGAGCCGCTTTTAGACAACACCCGACTGCTCGACCGATTTGCCCTGCAGCCCTACAGTGCAAAGGGCATGCTCCTTCGCTACCCCCGGCAGAGCTCAGTTAAGCATATTGCTGTATTCAAAGATAATCCGGTACTTTTCTCTATCTACCAGGAGTACAAGCAGTGGGGCGCTATCCTGGGAGTTCACAATGTCGGCAGACTGAGCAAGCTTATCGATGAGCGTGAAGCAGGGCCATTCATCCATGTTGCCGAGTCACTGCACGACAAGAAGATTTCCCGTATTGCCGATCAGATTCAGGAACGAAGGGAATTGGTCAAGGCGGTGTTCATAGCCGGTCCTTCTTCATCGGGCAAGACCACCTTTACCAGGAAGCTCGGGGTTCAGCTTACGGTGCTGGGTTTTCGCCCTGTCATGATATCCCTGGATGACTACTATCTCCCCCGGGACAAAGTAGCCCTGGATACATACGGCAAACCGGATCTTGAGTCGCTCCACGCGCTGAATATCAATCAGCTCAATGAGGATCTCGTCAAGCTCTTAAATGGTGAGGAGGTGGAGATTCCCCGGTATAGTTTCAGAGACGGAAAGCCGTATCCTAGGGGCACGTCCCTCAGGCTCTCTCCTTCCTCGCTGCTGATCATGGAGGGAATTCACGGTCTGAACCCCGAACTCACCCCCCTTATACCCCATGATGCCAAGTTCCAGATCTATATATCAGCGCTTACCCAGCTCAACCTGGATGACCACAACCGTATATCAACCACTGACAACCGTATGATCAGAAGGATGGTACGGGACCATCAGTTCAGGGGGACTGATCCCAGGAAGACCCTGGAGATGTGGCCGTCGGTACACCGGGGTGAGAAAACCAACATATTCCCTTTTCAGAATCTGGCAGACGCCGCGTTCAACTCTGCACTGGACTATGAACTCTCGGTGCTCAAGCCGTACGCTGAACCGCTGCTGAAGATGATCAAGCCCGCAGATGCGGAATACACTCAGGCACGAAGACTCCTGGCTTTCCTTGAACACTTCTACCCCATACCGTCACATCTGGTTCCTGAGCACTCTCTTCTGAGGGAGTTCATCGGCGGGAGCGCGTATGAACACTAAGCAGCCCGCTCCAGCTTCCGGTTATCGAGGGTGACCGAAGGGCCTCCTCCAGCATAGCCAGAAATCTGTCACGCTCAATCTCAGCAGCGCCGAGGGAGAGCATGTGATCGGTACGGACCTGGCAGTCGATGAAGAGAAACTCCAGCGCTTCAAGCAGCTCATGCAGTTTCTGCAGGCAGAACTTTGATCCGTTGGGTGTGCGTGAGAACATGGACTCGCCAAAGAACGCACAACCCAGGGAAACCCCGTAGAGTCCTCCCACAAGTGCATCGCCTCTCCAGGCTTCTATGCTGTGGGCAAACCCTGCTTCATGCAGGTCAATGTACGCACGCTGCATCTCTGCAGTAATCCATGTTCCTTCCTCACGGCCCCTCCCCGCTGAAGCGCACGCAGTGATCACTTCGTCGAATGCGGTATCAGCAGTGACGGTAATATCCTCAGCCTGCCTGATGATCCGCCGCATCCTCCTGGATACATGAAGGGATCCGACGGAAAGCACCAGCCGCTGTCTCGGTGACCACCAGATGATCGGCGAGGGATCTTCATACCAGGGGAATACGCCCTGCTCATAGGCGGAGATCAGCATACCGACTGAGAGGTTTCCCCCGACTGCAACGATATCACTTGCCTCCTCGGGGAGAGGAAACTGCACGCGCTGATGCACTGAAAGCGTGGGGAATGATGTATCTCTGTCCATGGCTGTATCAGGTGCTGACCAGTTCTGTCTCTATGGTGATCTCTCCATCACGCAAGTCAACGACCACATTCCCTCCCCGCTGGAGATCACCGAAGAGTATCCGGTCCACCAGGGTATCCTTGAGGGTATTCTGGATGAGCCTCGCTATGTTCCGGGCACCGAATTCCTGTGAGAATCCGTTGTGAGCAAACCATTCACGTGCGCTGCCGGTCACAGTCATGCCTACCCGCTTTTTTTCCAGCATTGCAGAGAACTCACGAATTTCCTTATCGACGATGGAGAGCACTTCCTGGCTGCCCAGATGGTTGAAGGTAACCACCGCATCCAAGCGGTTGCGGAACTCAGGCGAGAAGAGACGCTCAACCGCCATGCTCACCTCAGATGAATCCGTTGCATCTTCTATGAACCCGATCATCCTGCGGCCCAAGTCACGGGCGCCGGCATTGCTGGTCATGACGATAATTACATTTCGGAAATCAGCTTTTCTGCCCATGTTGTCAGTAAGGGTCGCATAGTCGAATACCTGCAGGAGAATGTTGTAGATGTCCTGGTGAGCCTTCTCCACCTCATCGAGCAGCAGCACCGCGTGGGGCTGTTTGCGCACGGCATCGGTAAGGAGTCCTCCTTCATCATATCCCACATACCCGGGAGGTGCACCCACCAGCCTGCTCACGGTATGCTTCTCCTGGTACTCGCTCATGTCAAACCTGATCAGGGGCACGCCCATGGTCCTCGACAGCTGCACGCAGAGCTCAGTTTTTCCAACCCCGGTCGGACCTACAAATAAAAAGGTAGCCACCGGTTTCTCCGGCTTTGAAAAGCCCGCCCGGCTGCGCTTGATAGCCGAAGCCACCAGCTCGACCGCACGTTCCTGCCCGAACACATGGGACTTCAGTTCAGCATCTAGAGCCTGAAGACGCTCATTTTCAGTCCTGTTAATCTTGGTCACAGGCACACGTGCCATGGAAGCAACAATCCGTTCGATGACAGTAGTATCCACCTTGGGAGCGCGCTTCTTCCGCCCTATGCGCACATGCTTCATCTGCAGGAACGCTCCTGCCTCGTCCATTATGTCAATGGCTTTGTCAGGGAGCCTACGGTCATGGAGGTACTTGACCGAAAGATCAACCGCCGATTTAAGCGAGCTCTCGGAATAGGACACTTTGTGGTATTCCTCGAACCGCTGCTGCAGTCCCCGGAGTATATCCAAAGTCTCCTTGCCGGTGGTTTCAGGCACCTCAATCTTCTGAAATCTTCTTGAGAGAGCGCCATCCTTTGAGAATATCTTCTTGTACTCATCTCCTGTGGTGGATCCGATGCACCGGAGTGTGCCGTCTGCAAGGGCAGGCTTAAGGAGGTTCGACCCGTCCAGGGATCCCCCTGACACTGATCCTGCGCCGATAATGGTGTGTATTTCATCAATGAAGAGTATTGCCTTAAGCGACTTGAGCTCGTTGATGACTGCCTTCAGCCGTTCCTCGAAATCACCGCGATATTTGGTGCCGGCCAGCAGGCTGCCCATATCAAGTTCAAATACTTCGATATCGCTGAGGGCCTGAGGAATATTCCCCTGAATTATTCGGTGAGCAATACCGGCAGCAAGAGCAGTCTTGCCTACCCCCGGATCGCCGACAAGGATCGGATTGTTCTTTGTCCTCCGGCAGAGCACACGCAGGGTACGCTCGATGATGTCCTCCCTTCCTATGAGGGGATCCAGGAGATTCTGTTTTGCGGCCTCCGTCAGGTTCCTGGTGAACCGCTGCAGCGACTCCTGGTTCCGCTGCTTTCTGACAGGCTGATCATCTTGCTGCGCATCGGACTCATCAGATGCATCCTGATCAGCATCGTCATCATCGTCATCATCGTCAAATTCCTCCTGGGAAAGGTGGCTGGGCAGCCCATGGCTGATGACTTCAACCAGGCGGAATTTCGTCATCCCCTGACGAATGAGGAAGTAGGAACTGAAGGTCTCCTGCTCGTCGAATATGGACACCAGCAGGTCTGAGAGCTCAAGGTACTCCTTCTGTGCAGATTCAGTATGTACCACCGCACGTTCAACAACTCCATGGAATCCCACAGTCTGCTCGGGTTCCCGATCACCATCCAAAGACGGAATGTACTCGTCAAAATACGCTTCAATCTGCTGCTGGAGATCACCTATCGATACCCTGCATTCCTTAAGAACAAACCTTATGCTCTCATACGACAGCAATGCGTAGAGCAGATGCTCAGGAGTAATATATTCATGATGCCGCTCTCTGGCGGTCAAGTAGGCGGTACCAAGAACTTCCTGCACCGCATCTGAAACTTTCATTACTTTGATCCTTCCGGTTCCCCCGGTGCCGGCATGCATGCCGGATCAAGAAAACCAATCGCTTACCCAAACGGTTACACCTTTTCCAGAATGCACTTAAGCGGAAAATTCTCCCGGAACGCAAGGTGCATTACTTTCTCAGCCTTGGTCTTTGCAATGTCCCGGGTATAGGTTCCCGCAATTCCCTTACCCTTTTTGTGCACTTCCAGCATAATCTCCATAGCTTCCTGACTGTTGTGGTGGAACACCTGCTGGATGACCTTCAGGACAAATTCCATAGATGTGTAGTCATCATTGAGCAGCACCACGTGGTAGAGCGGCGGACGGGTGGCTGACTGATTCTGATCCGTCACGGTATCATGCTGGGTTATCCCCTGATGCTTTTCAGACACTGCGCTCCTCCCCTACCTGTACTGTACACCCCGTTTGGGGAAAATTCAATCTATTTACTTACCATACATGTGAAGCAGTTCATGTACGAGGTCTCTCGCCTTGGATCTGCAAGATCCGCAGACCGTACCGAGGCCGGTGATCTCCTGCACCTGCTCCAATGTCTCCGCCTTCCCGCTCTTAACCAGTTCTTCTATCTGCTGGTCGGTCACATTCCTGCACTCACATATGATCTGCGCCACGTTTTTCCGGTAGGGATTATCCAGTCCCTGCCTGTCCAGATAGTCATCGATGGCCGCCCGCAGCGCCTTGTCTCCCAGCACAGAACAGTGGAACTTGTGCTGCGGCAGACCTCCCAGCTTCTGGGTTATCATATCGGGGGTAAGCAGGTAGGCCTCCTCAAGAGTCATTCCCTTGACCATCTCCGACATCATGGAGGTGCTGGCTATGGCGCTCGCGCATCCGTAGGTCTTCCATTTGATATCCTTGATGCGGTCATCCTCTACCTGAATAACCACCAGCATCTGGTCTCCGCAGGCCATGCTGCCTACCTGCCCCTTCCCGTCATCCTGGTACTCCGGGTCTTCAAGGATATTTCTCGGCTCCATGAAGTGGCTTTTCACCTTGTCCGAATAGACCCAATCAAACATAAAACTGGAACCGCTCATACCGTTGACATCCTCCTGAGACGTTCAATAACCGGGGGAATGTGTGCAGTCACGTATGCGATATCTTCCTCAGTGGTAAACCTCCCAAGGGAGAACCTGATGGACCCGTGGGCAAGATCACTGCTGAGTCCCGCGTTAACCAGAACGTAAGACGGTTCAAGTGATCCCGTCGCGCAGGCAGAACCTGTTGAGACTGCAATGCCCTCCATATCGAGGTACAGCAGGATCGACTCACCCTCCGCCCCGTAGAACGACACATTCAATGTCCCGGGGAGCCGGTCTTCCGGGTGTCCATTGCAATGGATATCCCCGACCTTCTCACGTATGCCCAGATCAAGCATGTCCCTGAGCCTGCGCATGCGCTGCGCATCTTCTTCCCAGTGCTCGAGGGCAAGCTCCGCCGCCTTTCCAAACGCCATAATACCCAGGTTGTCGTACGTCCCGGCACGCCTGCCGTCTTCCTGGTGGCCGCCCCGCAGAAACGGCGTAAAGGGACTACCGGAGCGCACATAGAGCGCACCTATTCCTTTCGGTGCATATATCTTGTGCGCGGAAAGGCTCAGGTAGTCCACACCGAGTGAACGGACATCTATGCCAATCTTTCCCGCAGCCTGTACCGCATCAGTGTGCACCAGAGCGCCGTACTTCTTTGCCAAAGCAGTCATCGCGCCGACATCCTGTATTGTGCCGGTCTCATTGTTTGCAAGCATGATCGACACGAGGGCAACATCACTATCAAGTGCCTGTGCGTACGCGTCCATGCGCACCTTTCCCGTCTCGTCAACCGGCACCAGGGTGACCTCTATTCCTCTACGCTCAAGCATCTCTTTAAGTTCGTAGATGCTGGGATGCTCAATCGCTGAAGTAACAAACCGTTTTCTTCCCCCTAGATCCACCTCAGGGCTGAAAAGCAGGTTGAGCACCGCATTGTTCGACTCGGAACCGCATCCGGTGAACACGATTTCGCTCTCAGAAGCATGGATCAACCGGGCAACTGAACTGCGTGCATCCTCCATCTTCTTATGGGCGTTTCTACCTGGAGTATGCATGCTCGACGCATTACCATAGAGATCAAGACTCTCCTGTATCACCCGCTTCACCTCAGGATCAAGCGGTGTGGTGGCGTTGTTGTCAAGATATACCAATCGTTTTTTCATGCATCTCCTCAACGGTCAATACAAAGGTAACGATTGGATTACCCTTAGTCAAGCTTGGAATTGCATGAGATCCTGCCCCTTACTGCTCGCTTTCATCTCCGATGTAGACAATAACCCGGGAAGGAGCGCACCTGATATGCAGGCGCTTGGCCCACTGCACATACCCGCATGACTCAGGCAGATAGGGGGCAAACAGCGCCTTCCAGAGGGTCATCTTCCTGCAGTGGGAGCAGTCGGTAAACCGTGATTTGTAGATGGAGCAGCTCATGCGGGCAGTATCCAGGTGAACGCAGGGCCTATCCATATGGTAGATAACCCGGTCAGAAACGATGGTCTTTTCCATGCAGCACAGGCCGCATCTCCTGCAGATTGACTCCCAGTATCTGCTCATTGCTCGCTTGCTGCATGTCCCGGGGCATAGAAGCGGGCAAAATGCTCCATGCTCTCATGGTGCACCACCGGCCTGATAAGGATCGGTGAAATCGAAGCCATCCCGCTTTTAAGCACCTCCACGTCATTGGAGGGATGCTCCTGCTTCACATGGTTCCGTTCCCATCCCGACAGGAAGTAGAAGAGGTCATCCTCGCCGCGTTTATAAACCTCCAGGAAGTTTTCCTCCGTGCTCAGCGCCGGATGGGCGAGTACCATTCCGTTTGCGACATCATATGTAGTCGGCACATTGATGTTTATTACGACCTGGGGGCTCCAGAGCTGCGTGAGCCGATCAAGCTCTTGGCAGATGAGCTCAGCGGCCGCTTCGAAGGCGCATCCGGTTTCCCCTGTCTGCGCCGATACAGCTATGCCGGGAACTCCGATGAAGGATGCCTGCCTGGCTGCAGCAACCGTGCCTGAATACACGATATCGGTACCTACATTGACCCCGTGGTTTATCCCTGATATCACAACATCAGGCCGCACAGGAACCGCTCCATGCAGTGCGTAGAGTATGCAGTCAGCCGGTGTGCCGCTGCACATGTAGGTCTGCGCTCCCGTCCGGACAAATCGAACCGGATCAAGGAAGGTGATCCCATGGGATACAGCGCTTCGTTCCTGATCAGGAGCAGCTATCCACACATCATGGGCTTCACGCATGCGGTCAGCAAGGATGTTCAGGCCAGAGCTGTAGATGCCGTCGTCATTAGTTATGAGTATGATCATAGGTCAGTACTTCAGGGATGCATCAGGATGCACCAATACCGCCTGAGGCATTGAACTCAAAGCACTCGGGATGGAACCCGAATATATGCTCATAATCCTGGAGGCGCTTTTTGTAGGCATCCAGAGAATTCTTCTCAAGCAGCGTTACGGTACACCCGCCGAAACCCTCTCCTATCATTTTCGATCCCAGACAACCCTGCAGTTCCATTGCCCGTTTGGTCAGCCAGTCAATTTCCGGACAGGACACCTCGAACTTATCCCGCAGGCTCTCCTGGGACCGGTTCATGAGCCTACCATACGCAAAGAAGTCCTTTTGTTCAAGTGCGCGGGCGCTCTCCACCACCCTGCGGCTCTCTTCCAGGACATGCAGGCAGAACCGCTTGCGCTCTTCCGGCAGCTGACCGGCAAGGTTCTTCGCATCCTGCTCAGACAAATCACGAAAGAGGCCGTTCGGCTGACTGGAACGAAGCTCTTCAAACGCCGCTATGGTCTCCTCCTCCCTATAGAGGATGTCTTCCTTAATTGAAAAAGAAGGAAGGTTGCTGTTGGTAATGTACAGTCCCAGTTGCTCGGACCTATAGGACACGTGGGAATAGTCAAGGGTATGGAGATCAAACAGCAGCATGGTATGCGGTTGTGCATAGAGCATGCTCATGATATCCACCAGCCGGGCTTTTGACTGGAGAAAGGAAGTTTCGGCAAAATAAATAGCCTGTATGAGCTGATTGTCCGCGATATCGGCCTGGAGCAGATTTTTAAGGGCCAGAGCGGTGGCAGCGCATATCGCAGTGGAGGATTTAAGTCCTACTTTCTGGGGAATGTTCCCGCTGACCGTAATGTTCAGCCCTTTGAATTCGTAGTTTCTCCGGTAGATTTCATGGAGCACCCCTTTGATGTAGTTTGCCCAGCGGTCCTCCCTGCGGTACTTGAGGTTGGGTATGGTGGTCCGTTTACGCTCTCCCAGATCAGCCGCATAAAATCTAAGGGAATTATCCTTTCTCCTTGAAAGCGACACAGTCATATACCGGTCAAGGGCACCTGTCAGGACAAATCCATCACACAAATCTGTGTATTCCCCCATGAATGTGACAATGCCGGGAGCTGAAACAGTTACTTCAGGTATCTCTTTGTACTCTGCCTTATGGAGGTAAGCAATGTCATTCATCTACATCTTCCCCGTTGCATGTCATTTTATGGTATAAGCACGTAATATGCAACACAAAAGATTTTTCGTCCTGTCCGCATATAAAGAGCCGCCAGCGGCGGCTCTATGCACAAGAAAGGAAAATGCAGGAATCAGTCTCTAATCCCGTATTTCTTCTTGAAGCGCTCAACCCTTCCTGCTGTATCCACCAGCTTCTGCTTACCGGTATAGAACGGATGGCAGCTGGAGCAGATTTCAACGCTCAGTTCCTTGACTGTCGACCGGGTCTCTATGACACTGCCGCATGCGCAGCTGATCTTCGTCATTTCATATTTTGGATGTATTCCGTCTTTCATGTAATCCTCCGATGGTTATCTCTACTATAGCCAATTTTTTTCATATCGTCCAGCGGCTGTACCAGGAACCCGGGTATGAACCGGCGGATTTCTAGCCGTTGGTGTTCATTGAACGTAAGAACACCTCATTATTTTTTGTTTTCTCAAATTTGTCAACAAGCAGTTCCGTAAGCTCCATATCCTCCATGGGATTCAGCGCATTGCGTAGGATATACAGTTTGTTGAGCTCGAACTCAGTAAGCAGCAGGTCTTCCTTTCGTGTACCCGAACGCTTGATGCTGATTGCAGGATAGAGCCTGCGGTCAGCCATCCGGCGGTCAAGCACGATTTCATTGTTTCCTGTTCCCTTGAATTCTTCAAAAATTACCTCATCCATCCTGCTTCCGGTCTCTATGAGTGCGGTGGCAATGATTGTGAGGCTTCCTCCCTGCTCAATGTTACGCGCCGCACCAAAAAATCGCTTGGGCTTATGCAGCGCGTTGGAATCTACCCCGCCGGAGAGAATCTTTCCTGATGTGGGTACTGTCTGATTGTACGCCCGTGCCAGCCGGGTTATTGAGTCCAGCAGAATCACCACATCCTTCTTGTGCTCAACAAGACGTTTGGCCTTCTCTATCACCATCTCCGCAACCTGGACATGCCTGGTAGCCTGCTCGTCAAAGGTAGAGGCGATCACCTCGCCCTTCACATTGCGCTTCATGTCGGTCACTTCCTCGGGACGTTCATCGATAAGCAGCACGATAAGGGTGACCTCAGGGTTGTTCTCGGTTATGGAATTGGCAATCTTCTGGAGCAGCATTGTCTTGCCGGTCCTCGGCGGAGAGACGATGAGCGCCCGCTGGCCTTTTCCTATGGGACAGAAGAGGTTGATCATTCGAGTCGACACATCCCCTGTCCTTGATTCCAGGTTTAACCGCTCATCGGGATAGAGGGGGGTAAGGCTGTCAAAAGCGATCCGTATCTGCGCGATAGAGGGATCGTCAAAGTTGACTGATTCCACACGAAGCATGGCAAAGAAACGCTCACTGTCCTTGGGAGGCCTGATCTGACCTGCCACAGTGTCCCCGGTTTTCAGGTTAAAAAGCCTGATTTGCGAAGGCGAGATATAGATGTCGTCAGGACCGGGCAGGTAGCTATTCTGCGGCGACCTGAGAAATCCGTACCCGTCGGGCAGGATTTCCAGCGAGCCGTAGGCGTAGATGCTCCCCCCTGCCATAGTGTGGGCCTTGAGGATGCAGAATATGACATCCTGCTTTTTCATAGTCATGAGAGACTCACGGTGAACTCCCAGATCCACTGCCAGCTGACGAAGTTCAGGAACGTTCATCAGCGTCAAATCATTAATGCTCAGACGCTCCCCCTGCTGGCTTGTCGGAGGTTCAATCTCGATGCTTTCATCCACCATGGGGAACAGCACGTGCTTGTTAGCACGAGCGTTGTGCTTCTGCTGATGACCGGTTCGCTGATAGTTCTGCTGGTTCCGCTTGCCCCGATCCCGGTGATGGGTGGTCTGTGCGGGCTGTTCCTGCCTGCCGCTTGGGCTCTCACTGTTTTCAGGGTGTATTTCCGGTGCTGCAGGTGCTTCCGGTGCTGCAGGTGCTTCGGAAGACGCAGCTTTTTGGGTTCCCTCGGGTGGCTCCTGCTGGACATCATCTGTATTGACCTTTTTCTTTCTCGGCCGTTTCTTTGCTACCACCTTCTTCTTAGGCTGCTCATCTGAACTGCCGTCTGCAGTATTTTCAGATTCCTGTGCATCGGCAGGATCAGCGCTATTGATCAGTTCAAGCTCCGCCTGGGCTTCGGAGATATCTTCCACTTTCTTTTTTCTACCTCTCATAGGGTATCATCCTCATTTTTTTTCTCCGAACAGACACAACTGCAGATATCCTGTGAGCGGTGTCTGCTGCATGGTCCATGCTGGAGGCATAGTAGTGTTCCGTCTGTTTGATAATCTCGTTCCATAGAGTGCATCGACTGTCTGCACTTCCTCTGCTAATATTTGCTAGATAAGAGATTCCGCGAGTACTACTCTTAAGTTATCGTCAATTACCACCTGCTTCACTAACTGAATATCCAGGAATGGTTCATACATAATGGTTCAGAGGTGTGTATCAAGTCTCTTGATGTTACTATCACTATATTGCCACTGTGAAACCGTGTCAAGCACCTCACACCCCTTTAGAAACGTTTCGGTCAGCAGCAGTGCCGCAGCCGTTGCCCGTCTTCTGATTAAATCTCTTCTGGGATATCCCCAGACCCATTGCAGTGCTGCCGTTCTTCCTGTATGGGAAGCAAACCCGAACCAAACTGTACCTACAGGTTTTCCGGGGCTTCCCCCTTCAGGTCCTGCTATCCCGGAAACCGAGCATGATACATGGGCTTGCGATCTGGAAAGCGCTCCCTCAGCCATTTCCAGGACCGTCTCCCGAGAGACCGCACCATACGCAGCAAGAGTCTGTGCAGAGACTCCGAGCATCATCCGCTTTGCCTCATCCGCATAGGTAACGAAGGATCCCCAGAATGCCCCTGAACTGCCGGGCACATCAGTAAGTTCCTTGCTGATCATGCCTCCTGTACACGACTCTGCAAACACACACATACCCTGCATATCCATGCAGGTGCTGATCAGCGATTCTGCTGGGGTAACGCTTCCCATTCGGACAAGTTCCTTTCCTGCATGCTCCTGCATCCGGCTGATCATTGCCGTCCGTGAGACTTCGCTTCCTCCCCTGATATAGAGGCTGATCTTCGCAGTCTGCACACGGGTTGCCCAGCGCAGCGAACTGTCAGCACACACTCTGCAGAGTTCCTCAAGCCGTGATTCAGGGATGAGGAAGGTCGATGCTTCCAGGATTTCGTCACCCTGCACTCCACCCTTTGTGGTGATGCGGGGAACTACCTCCTCGAGGAACATACGTTCGAGCTCCCGGGGAGGCCCGGGCATACAGTATACTACAGATTCCCCAATGCGTCCGAAAAAACCCGGGGCAGTCCCCAAGGGGTTCTGCAGGATAGTAAATCCCCGGGGAATGCAGACCTGCCGCCGATTGGCATCTCCTGCCGGGCGTCGGATCATACGCTCCATCTGTGCAAGGGCTTCTGGGTCTTCAACAAGATCAACCCCAGCCAGGCGGGCGATTGCATCCCGGGTAATGTCGTCGGAAGTCGGGCCAAGCCCTCCTGTACAGAGAATGACATCCGCTGTATGGAGGAACGAGCTGATCACCGTCTCAATAGTCCCGTCATCGGGCACCAAAGTAACCTGGAGAACCTCTATCATAAGTGAAGAGAGGGTGGATGCAATCAGCTTGGTATGGGTATCCTGAATTATGCCCCTAGTCAGTTCTGTGCCGATGAGGCACAGTGCCGCCTTCATCGCTGTCTGCTCCGGCGGAATATCAGCAGAAAAATCCCCGCAGCAAGACTCAGCCCGGTCAAGATGAGGGCTCCCTGGGCCATCCAGTCACCGAACCTGAGATATATGGTCTGCGGCGGATCAGCATAGATCGGTACTGTCGATACCAGATAGGTTTCGATGAACGGATCAAGCATGTCGATCACCCTGCCGGATGCGTCCATAGTTACGGTCATGCCGGAATTCGTGCTCCGTACCATTCCTCTCCTGGTCTCGATCGCCCGATAGACTGACATCGCATAGTGCTGCATCTGGGCACTGACGGCCCGGGACCATGAATCATTGGAAAGGTTGACAATTACCTGTGCTCCTGCATTCACAAAGTCCCTGGTCAGGTACCCGAATACATCTTCAAAGCATATTGGGGTGGAAAACCGGACTCCGTCACCGGTAACGAATACTGTTGCTTCAGTTCCCTTTTCCCACCACCGGAAATCGTTGGCTTCCAGCAGCGCATGAAACCGCGGGAATACGTGCTCATAGGGAAAATGCTCGGTAAACGGCACGAGGTGCAGCTTCCGATACGATTCCTTGAGCTCCCCGTCCTCGTAGTGGATGACCGCATTGTAGTCAACCCGGTTCCAGGTATTGTTCGGCAGTATAGCCGGCAGATCAGGGTTCTCTCTTCGACCGTCGCTGTTGCCGGTCACCAGGGGTACCGGAAGGTCCTTGGCGAAAGTCTCAAACTCCCTGACCAGGTTGTGCATCTGCGGGTCAGTCCGGTAGTTAGCATGCCAGTAGATCCCCGGAACGAAGGCTGTCTCCGACCAGATGATGATATCGACATCAGGTGCTTCCTTCAATGCCTCAAGGCTGAGTCTGCTCATGGTCCGGAAGTTACGCTGATACTGCTGGAAGCCTCCCAGCCAGGTATCGGCATTGTGCTGCACCAGGGCTGTCTTCCAGTGCCGAGCTACTTCCCAGGACTGTACCTGGTGCATACGCACCAGGCCGAAAACCAGGACAAACGCAAAGTACACGACATAGGAAATCATGAAGGGTTTCTGGAACGACCAGGTCCGTTTCGCAAGAGGCAGTCCCCCTTCATACCAGTCCACCAGGAGGCGGCCCAGGTATGCGGAGGGCAGCAGAATGAGCAGGCTTACCCCCCATACCCCGGTTATTTCAGAAATCTGGATCAGGGGAAGCATAGTGTACAGTGAGTACCCGATAATCCCGTAGGGATAACCGACAAAGCCCAGGGTCTTAATATACTCATAGGCGAGAAACGCAACAGCCTGGAGGATGAAGCCATACTTCGGGTATGCACGGTCAATTGCTTTCAGTATGGGGAAGGTGAAAAGCAGCTGCGAGGTGCTTACGATAGGTGCGATGAATACTGCACCGGGATGGAACGCAGCCAGCCAGTAGTTGAACAGGACGTACTTGCCTAGGCCGTACACGAGTGCATAGGGCACGATGAGCTTCCAGCTTGACATCCGCACGAGGGCAAACATCGGAATGAGGGCGATGAAGCCCAGTACCGGAAAACCCCAATCCGAGACGAAGCTGGGAAATGATAAGGCAAAAATGATGATCCCAGAAAAAAGCAACAGGGCTTCAAACCCCAGAGGGGTGAGCTTCCTGCCGCCTATACCATGCTCTTTCAATGTGCCGGATCCTTTAAACGTCTGCGTAAGATGCTTCTCTTTATCAGACCTGCTGCAAACTATTTACGAAGCGGCCAGGCAATATGCTTAAGCTCCTTGCCTGGTCTGAATACAGCAACTCCATGAGTTTCCACAGGCACTATCTCACCTGTCTTAGGATTACGGGCCCGCTCACGTCCCTTGCGTGTTCTAATCTCGAAGGTGCCGAACCCCCGGAGTTCAATGACCTGGTCTTTTCCTAATCCATCTTTCAGGATTTCAAACAAGTTGTCAATGACCTGATGAATTTCTCCGCGGTTGATATCGCTCTCCTGGTGTATACGCTCAATAATTTCCGCCTTTGTCATTTTACGGGATGCCATAATCCCTCCTTTCATTATTCAGCAATGATACTAACTATCTCATAGTATTTCATAGACATGAACATACCACAGGGTTACGATAATGCGTTGAGTTTCGCGCTCAGCCTGGACTTTTTTCTGGCAGCGGTATTTCTATGCAGTACGCCTTTGCCCGAATACTTGTCAATGAGGCTTATCACGTGTTTCAGCTGTTCTTCTGCAGCGGAAGCGTCTTGGGAATTGACGGTCTCCAGGTAACTGCGTGTTGCTGTGCGGAGCTTGCTCTTTGCCATCCGGTTTCTCAGTCTCCGGGCCTTGCTCTGCTTATCACGCTTTACCGCTGTCTTTGTGTTAGCCACTCTCTGTTACCTCCATAAACTGTATGGTATACGGTCATACACGAAGGCATGACCACAATTTTTCTCATCTCTCGAGAAGATAAGGTATCAAACTGTATAAAACTTGTCAAGATAATAGTTTATTTATTTTAAAAAATTATGTCTCTTCAAAGAATAATGGGTCGATTTCCCACCTCTTCTGATCTTCCTGCCGCTTCAGGTACATGAAGGGAACTGCGGTCACACGTCCGTCCGGCACCTGGAGGTATATTTTCTTCGACAGTATATTCACCTCACTGATTTTACACATTTCTCCGTTAAATGCTATCCTGCTTCCCTCTGAAGGCCACTGCTTCTTTTCGTCCCGGTAAAAATCATATTCGTATGAAAGGCAGCACAGCAGTCTCCCGCAGGGTCCGGATATCTTCATGGAGTTCAGCGAAAGATTCTGCTCCTTGGCCATTTTGATGGAAACCGGATTCAGGCGGTCGGTGATGCTGTTGCAGCACAGCTCCCTTCCGCACACGGCAATGCCCCCTACCACCCGGGCTTCATCACGCACGCCGATCTGCCGCAGCTCAATACGCATGCGGAACACAGCAACCAGGTCTTTCACGAGGTTCCTAAAGTCAACCCGTGAATCAGCGGTGAAAAAAAAGAGCACCTTCGTCTCTTCCAGAAGATAGTGCGCAGAAACCAGCTGCATCTCCAGCCCGTGCTTTGCAATTTTATCATTGCATATCTCGAAGGCATCCGCTTCCCGCTGGCAGTTCTGCCGATATTTCTCCAAGTCCGCTTCCGTGGCGATGCGCACAATTGCATTGATTGAGCCATTCGCACTGCAGCCGCCGCAGGAAAGTTCTCCCAGGACAGTCCCTAAGTCAATTCCGTATCGCGTAGGGGAAACAACCTGGATCCCCCGTTCAATGGGATCACTGAAGCCGCATACATAGGTCTCGCTGGAATGGTTATTCTTTACCAGAAACAAATGCGCAAAGGGCTGATCACCGCTGTTGCTGCAGGGCTGTTGCTTTTCTTCGAGGACCTCATCGTCCTCAATGAGTTCTCCACCATTCTCATATTCTATTTCATTCATAGGCCCGTTCGTGTCCTCATGCTCGTCATCTGTTTCTTGCATCGAGGGTTAAACCTATCACGGAGCAAAATAATTGTCAAACGCAATTGACTGTGGCTTTTTAACGTGATATGGTGTATATGTCTTTTTCAGACAGCAAATCTATATTTTTTTAAAAGCGGTACACCAGTATGGATTTTTTTGATACTCATGCGCATATTGGTCTGATCCATGAAGACCAAATTGAACAGTTACTCATTGTAAAGCAGGCACAGCGAGCTCAGGTGAAGCATATCGTCAGCATATGCAACTCTCTTGGTGACTTTGACCAAGTATACAGCAACCTGAAAACTGCCAAACAAGTATATCATGCTGTAGGGGTTTCCCCTTCAGAAGTCACCAACCCCGGACACGACTGGGACCTCCAGGTCATCCAGAAAGCATCCCTGGACCGTGTAGTTGCCATTGGTGAGATCGGCCTGGACTACTACCGGAAATTCGGCAATAAGAAATCCCAGATAGAACTCTTCATCCAGCAGCTCGACATTGCCAAGGAGCTTGATCTTCCAGTCATCATCCACAACCGGGAAGCAGGCAGCGATGTACTCAGCATCCTCCAAGACCGGATACCTCCCAGGGGAGGTATCCTCCACTGCTATTCTGAGGACTGGAACTATGCGAAGAAAGCACTGGATATGAACCTCTATTTATCCTTTGCCGGGAATGTCACGTACCGTAATGCACGGAATCTCCATGAAACCGCTGCCAGCATGCCGCTGGACCGCCTGCTCATAGAAACTGAGAGTCCGTTCATGGTCCCTTCGGCATACCAGGGGAAGCGCAACAAGCCCGCTTACCTCAGCAAGGTAGCTGAAGGCATCGCGGAGCTCAGGGAGGAGCCGCTTGAAGAGATTGCCCCGGTGATCTTTGAGAACAGCCTCAGGGTTTTCGGCATCAGCGGGCATGACGCATAATCTCTACCATTCCTTCGCGATAGGAAACGTACACATACCAGGAAATCTCTTTTTAGCCCCCCTTGCCGGGTTTACTGATGTCCCGTTTCGTACGGTATGCCTGCAAAACGGGGCTTCGCTGTGCTGGAGCGAGATGGTTTCAGCTGAAGCCCTCGCCCGGGGAAGCGTCAAGACACGATTGCTCATGGAACGGTCCCCCGGGGAGGATTATTTGGTTATCCAGATTTTCCTTTCCCATTATTCCCAGGCGCTGAGGGCTCTGCCTGTTCTGCTTGAGTACCAGCCTACCGTTATAGATATTAACTGCGGATGCCCTGTGCCCAAGGTAGTGAAGACCGGAGCGGGATCCGCACTCATGAACCGGTTCAATGACGCAGCAGATATCGTCAGAGCACTGACCGGGGAGACCTCCGTCCCCGTGAGCGTCAAGATTCGCTCCGGATGGGACAGCAGTTCAATTACCTGCGTTGAGGCGGCTCGGCTTGCCCAGGCAGCAGGGGCGTCGTTCGTAACGCTCCATCCGCGTACCCGCGCCCAGGGGTACTCCGGCAAGGCTGACTGGAACCTCCTTACCCAGGTAAAACGGGAGCTTGACATCCCCGTTGTGGGATCCGGAGATGTGAATTCTCCAGAGGACGCCCGGCGCATGATTGAGACTTGCGGCGTTGACGGGATCATGATCGGGAGAGCTGCCGTGGGCAATCCCGCAATATTCGCCCGTATCCGTACATTCCTCGAAGGACAGGATATCCCTCCACAGCCCACGGACAGCGAACTGCTTGATATGATCACGGTCCACCTGGACCACCAGATTGAAATTAAGGGGGAGCAGGCGGCATGCAGGGAGATGCGCAAGCATATCTGCGCTTATACGAAGGGTCTTCCAGGATCAGCCGCATTACGGGCAGAGATCGTTCACGCTGAAAGCCGCGAAGCATACCTGTCGATCCTCACACAAGTGCTGAGCTGAGGCATCCTTGACCATAATGTATTCCAGTGGTATTTTTTGGTAACTACTCAGGGGAGGGAATACGCAGTGAAGATTCTTGTCATCGGATCAGGGGCCAAGGACCATGCGATTGCCTGGATGTTCTCGAAGAGCAGGAGAATTTCAGGCTTATACATTGCTCCGGGCAATGCCGGGACCAATAAGCTCGGAACCAATCTGCCAACTATCGGGCCTGCGGATTCCTCTGCAATTCTTTCGGCATGCAAGGAGCACCATATAGACTACATCTTTGCAGGCACTGAAACCCCGCTGGCTGCAGGAGTGGTGAATGTGCTGCAGAAAGCAGGATACCCGGTGTTTGGCGCACCGAAAAATTCATTAAAGCTTGAGAGTGACCGGGTATTTGCCCGAAGCTTCATGGAGCGCCACGGCATACCGTGTTCATCCTATACGATGATAGAAGATATTGACTCTCTTGCAGCATATCTCAAAGCCCATCCTGACAGGCGATTTGTCATCAAACGCAACGGCCTTGCACCAAGCAGAGAAATGCTGGACAGCGCAAAGCAGGAGAAACTGCTGAGCTTTGCCTCTGAACTGCTGAAGGACAGCTCTCTGTTCGTCGAGGAGTTTCTCAAGGGAATACCGCTTACCATCACGGTACTCACCGACGGTACCGGCGGATACCTCATGCTGCCCAACTGCTCCGAATACACGAAAAGCGAGACGGATGACCGGGGAGCAGCCACCGGAGGCATGGGAGCTGTCTGCCCGGTTCCTATACTGGACCAGGATGCATCAGCACTCATCAGGGACACGATTGTTGAACCGACTTTAGCGGGAATGGAGGAAGAGTCCCTTTCATATAAAGGAGTGTTCATCTTTAGCATTATTCTTCAAGGTGGTCGTCCGGTGGTGGTGGACTACCATGTGCGGTTCAACGATCCTGCAACCCAGGCCCTGCTCCCCCTCATCAGGTCGGACTTCCTGGATATCCTGGAATCGGTACACCAGGGATCAATTTCCCGATTTCCTCTTGAGCTGTCGGACTGCTCCACCGTAGCGGTGGTCCTTGCAAGCCGCGGATATCCCCAGCTTCCTGAAACGGGCAAGCCTGTCACCTCACTTCCCTACTCGCTTACGAGCTCACAGCTGCTCTTCTACGGCGCCGTGGAAAACCGCGGAAATGAACTGTACACATCAGGAGGAAGATGCTTTACCGCAGTCGGCCTCAGCTCAAATATTATTGACGCGAATACTGAAGCCTACGCACTGGAGCCTGAGATAGAATTTGAAGGGAAATGGTTCAGAAGCGATATAGGAAACAAGTTTTTTGAAGAGTAGTCTACCAAGCCGCTCTTCGGATCTCATAGAGAAGAATACCTGCAGCCACTGATACATTCAGGGAATCGATGTGTCCACGGGTTGGAATGGATACCCGAAAGTCGCTCTCCTCAAGGGCAAGACGGCTCACCCCTTTCCCTTCAGACCCTAATATGAGGCCTATGCGTCCGGTCATGGATATCCGAGAGGCTGCCTCCCCCGCCATGTCCGCAGCATATATCCAGAAACTGTGCTCCTTCGTATCCCTAATAGCCTGTACGAGATTGGATACTACGATTACCGGCACATGCCGTGCGGCCCCTGAGGAGACATGCATAACCGTTTCGTTGAGGTGTATACTTCGCCTGTCGGGAAGCACCACAAGATCAACCTGGAACTGGTCAGCACTCCTGAGCACCGCGCCAAGGTTATGGGGATCGGTGATGCCGTCAAGGAACAGTATGACCAGTTCCTCTGTCTGGGTATGATAAGAAAAGAAATCCTTGAGTGTCTGAAATGATCGGGAAGCCTGATGTTCAGGTACGGTAAGCACCGCACCACGGTGCTTCCTTCCTGGTGCCAGGCGGTCCAGTTCATCATTGGATACATGCCTGACGGGGATACGGTGCTCACCTGCAGCTGCCTTGAGCTTGGCAATCCTTCCCCCCTGGTTTCGGGAAGATACCAGAAGCTCAGTTCCTTCAGGAGAATTGGACAGGTATTGTTCTATCGCATGAAACCCGGTAACTGCCTGCATAGATTAAATCTTTGAGAGCGGAACCGGGGTAGGTGTATATTCCTCGCCGATCACGTCTGAAAGCTCCTTCATAAGCGCCTTGCCTTTCACCGAGAGCCGCTTGGGCACCTCGATATGCAGTTTTATGTACATGTCTCCCCTTCGGTCCTGCTGGTGCAGATAGGGCACTCCTCTTCCCTTGATCCTGAGGATTTTCCCATTCTGCACCCCCGGAGGAACCTTGACCTTCACCTTGTCTCCGTCTATGGTCTCCACTGCAATCTCCGTTCCCAGCGCTGCCTGAGTCACAGAAATTGGAATCATGCAGTAAAGATCGTTTCCGCTGCGTTCAAAGTACTTATGCGCGCGTACCGTTACGTAGACCAGCAGGTCCCCCGGAGTTCCTCCCCCCGGCCCCGCGTCTCCCTGACCCGGTACGGATATGCGTTTTCCAGAATCAATACCTGCAGGAATCGTAACTTTGAGCTTCTGCCGCTTTTTCAGCAGTCCGTTCCCCCTGCAGGTACCGCATGGTGATTCAATTACGTACCCCTCCCCGCTGCAGGTCGGACAGGTGGATGCTATGGAAAAAAACCCGGAACTCCTGCGTACTTGACCGCTGCCTCCGCAGGTCTGGCAGGCCCGTTTGCTGCTGCCTGTTTCTGCCCCTGTGCCGTGGCAGGCATCGCAGGAAATATTTCTAGCGTAGGATACCTCCACCTTTGTGCCGAAGACCGCATCCTTAAAGTCTATCTCCACATTATACTGGAGGCTCGATCCCCTGAATGAGCCCCGGGCAGAGCCTCCCCCTGTTCGTGCTCCTCCGCCTCCGCCGAAAAAGGAATCAAAGATGCTGCTGAAACCGCCGAAATCATTGCCGAAAATATCACTGAAGTCCCTGAAGACCGAAGAGTAGTCATGGGCGCCGCCGCTCATTCCCTCTACGCCTGCAAATCCGTACTGGTCATAGGTCTGGCGCTTCTTCTCATCACTGAGCACCTCGTACGCCTCGGTGGCCTCCTTGAACTTCGTCTCAGCTTCACTGTCGTTCGGGTTTCTGTCGGGATGGTACTTGATGGCAAGCTTCCTGTAAGCTTTCTTTATGTCATCCTTCGCAGCATCCTTTGGGATTCCAAGCACTTCATAATAGTCTCGTTTAGCCAAAGCAGTACATCCCTTCTACCCGTTCTTATTTATCGTCGTCGTCGACAACTTCAAAATCAGCATCTTCTACACCGTCATCCTGTGAAGCAGACTGATCAGCATCCGGAGAGGGACCTGCCTGGTCCGTTCCCTGCTGCTGGCCAGCGGTTTGCTGCTTGTAGACCTCTTCAGCCAACTTATAGGACGCCTGTTTGAGGGTCTCCATTTTCGCGCGAATATCATCCACGACGCCCTGCTCGAGGGCCTCCTTGAGATCCGCTGATGCCTGTTCAATAGCCGATTTGTCGCTGTCGCTGACCTTATCGCCATAATCCTTGAGCGACTTCTCTGTAGCATAGATAAGGGAATCTGCCTCGTTGCGCACTTCGATGCGCTCACGCTCCTTCTTATCCTCTTCTGCATGTGCCTCGGCATCATTCACCATGCGGTTGATCTCATCTTCTGAGAGCCCTGAAGAGGACTCGATCCTGATCTTCTGCTCCTTGCCGGTCCCCAAATCCTTGGCTGAGACATGCACGATCCCGTTCGCGTCAATGTCAAAGGTAACTTCAATTTGCGGTACGCCCCTCGGCGCAGGCGGTATGCCCACCAGGTCGAATTTCCCCAAGGTGCGGTTCTGTCCCGCCATCTGCCGCTCGCCCTGGAGCACATGTATGGAGACCGCAGTCTGGTTATCTGCAGCGGTTGAGAATATCTGGCTCTTTCGGGTAGGAATCGTGGTGTTGCGCTCAATCAGCCTAGTGAACACTCCTCCCAGAGTTTCTATTCCCAATGAGAGCGGAGTTACGTCAAGCAGGAGCACATCATTTACGTCACCGCCGAGTATGCCTCCCTGGATTGCCGCTCCCATGGCTACGACTTCATCGGGATTTACGCTTCTGTTGGGCTCTCGCTTGAATATCCGCTTTACCAGCGCCTGCACGGCAGGAATTCTTGTTGATCCTCCGACAAGTATGACCTGGTCAATATTCTCTGCGGTCACCCCTGCATCCTTCAGTGCTTTCTCACACGGACCCTTGGTATTCTCAATCAGGTCCTCAACCATCTGTTCAAACTTAGCTCTGGAAAGGGAGTACTGCAGGTGCTTCGGCCCAGATGCATCAGCGGTTATGAACGGCAGGTTGATGTCGGTGGACTGGCTGCTGGAAAGCTCAATTTTTGCCTTCTCCGCAGCCTCCCTGAGACGCTGGAGCGCCATGCGGTCCTGTCCCAGGTCAATGCCGGTATCTGATTTGAATGATTTGATCATCCACTCAATGACCCTCTGGTCAAAGTTATCACCGCCGAGGTGGGTATCACCGTTGGTGGACTTCACCTCAAAGACTCCGTCGCCGAGTTCAAGAATAGATATGTCAAAGGTGCCGCCGCCCAGATCGTATACTGCAATGCGTTCATCCTTGTTTCCGCTTTTGCCGAACCCATAGGAAAGTGACGCTGCGGTAGGCTCATTCACAATACGCTTCACATTGAGTCCTGAAATCTTTCCCGCATCCTTCGTGGCCTGCCGCTGGGCATCATTGAAATATGCCGGCACGGTTATCACGGCATCAGTTACCTTTTCACCCAGATAATCCTCTGCGGTCTGCTTCATCTTCTGGAGGATCGCCGCTGAAATCTCCTGAGGTGAGTACTCCTTGCCCTGAGCGATAATCTTCACCTCGCCGTTTCCTGAGTCCTTTACCTCATAGGGCACCATGCTGATTTCACCTGGCACCTCGCCGTAACGCCTCCCCATGAACCGCTTGATCGAGTAGATCGTGTTGTCCGGGTTGGTTATCATCTGGTTCTTTGCGGGCTGGCCCATAAGGCGTTCACCCTTGGATGTGAACCCCACGATTGACGGGGTGGTTCGCTGCCCTTCAGCATTGAGTATGACTACGGGTTCCCCTCCCTCCATAACTGCAACACACGAATTTGTTGTTCCAAGGTCAATTCCAATTATACGTCCCATCTATTTTCTCCTTCATTACATGGTAACCATGTAGATCACTGGTCTGTCTCTTCCTGCTTTGCTGGTACAGCTACTTTCACTTTTGCGTGTCTGAGCACCCGATCCTGGTAATAGTATCCCTTCTGGAAATCTTCCACTACAGTCTGTACGTCATAATCCGGGCTCTCAATCATCATGACCGCCTCATGCTCCTGGGGATCAAACTCCTGGTTCAGGCATTCCATACGCTTGAGCCCCCACTGCTTCTCCAGCATCCCGACAAACTGCTTCTCAATGAGCTTGACGCCCGGGTAGAAGCTCTCAAAGTCACGGGAAACCTCCGCTGACTGCAGAGCCCGTTCGAAGTCATCGATAACTGGTATCAAGGCACTCAGCAATTCCTTGTTGGCGTACCGTATGGACTCTTCCTTCTCCCTGAACATCCGCTTCCTGAAGTTATCAAAATCAGCCTGCTTCCTGAGGTATGAATCCCTCAATTCTGCATTTTCCTGTTCAAGTTCAGCCAATCTGTCAGTGAGGACTCTCCTTTCGTCCTCCCAAGAGATGACAGCTTCATCTGTTTTCTCTCCGGAGATTTCAGTTTCTTCCTTCAGCTCATCCTGCACGGTCTGATTCTCCTTGGGCTTGTGTTCTTCTGATTTTTTCTGTTTTTGCTTTTTTACCGCCATGATCCAGCCTATATCCTCTTATGATGCTTCAATGGTTTTCCTCCTGGGCATAGCCTGGTGAGGTTTTCCATATGTGTCGCTCATTACTAAGGTACTAAGACGGCTGAAAGAGAGTCAAGCATTTTCACAAAGTTACGCTATGTATTAGCTACTGGTCATCTTCCGTGAACCGGATGAGCTCCAGAAGGACTTCCACCTCTCCCCTGGGTATATCCAAATGAGCCGCTATCTCACTGGGGTTCATCCCCTGATCACGGCATCGCTTGACCAAATCCTTCTTCGAATCCTTTCCCAACGGCGGCTCTTCCTCTTCAGGTTCTTCGTCAATGAATGATTCATCCTCTGAGAGATCCTCGTATGCATACAGGGAGTCATCATCCTCTTCATCGGGAAACAGCTGCTCTTCCTGGTAAGGCTCCTTAGCATTCTGGGGCGTATCTGTCTTCTCCTGCTGAATTACTGCAGGTTCCTCAGCAGGCTCGTCTTCATCTTCGTGTACTTCTTCAGCTTCCGAAGACTCCTGCACGGGCGGAACTGCGATATCAGGATCAATGAAGGGAAACGGCTTCGGTTCCTTAAACTGGGGTTTCTCCGGTTTCTGTGCTTCCTGGGAAGGCAGGGGCAGTACAGGGGACAGCTCTTTCTCTGCTTCATGTTTCTGTCTCAGCAGTTCCTGCGCTACCTCTTCCTTAAACTGAATGAGGGCATCCTGGGACTCGTCGATAATCTCCTGTCTGACTGTTTCCAGCTGCTTCCTACCCTGAAGGATCATCTCCTGGAGCTCCTCCATCCTGGTCTCTGTCTCACCAAAGTTCACCAGATCATCTTTTATCTTCTTGGTACGCTGCTCAGCCTTTTCGGTAAGCATGGATAGTTCCTTAAGAATTTTATGGTAATGGGTCAGCTGAGTCTGGAGCTGAAGGAGGTCATCACTGTGATCATCAATTTCCTGGAGCAGCGACTCCACCCGTTTAAGCATCTCCCGGGTGATTGCCTCCTTCGACTGGATGGACTCATGGAGGTTTTCCACTTCCCGCTTGCGCTGCTCCATAGTTTCCTGTAGGTAGGCAGATTGCTTCTCTATGTACCTGCGCGCCTTATCGATCTTACGGTCCTTCTTGTCCAGCAGGCGAAAAGAAATCATGAAAAACATTACCACCAGGAAAACTATGATATGTCCGATTATTGAATAATAATCCATAGGCGGCTCCCATCCGTTACGTTTGTGTCATTGTCCTGCAGATATCCATCGTTGTCAATCATATTGCGCCTACGAGCTCCTGGAGCTGATCCACCGCACCAGGCAGGTCGTGATAGGAAGAAAACACAATATGGGCCAACCTTGGATCATCCTCATCGGGCAGACGGACGACAGTCCTCCGTCCCCCCTTCCTTTTCCACCGGAGGGGAGCTATGAAATGCGCTGTATACATCCCGTAATTTCTGGCCCCTATGATGTCCTTATCCAAGCTGTTTCCCACATAGAGCACTTCATGGGGACTGCACGACATCCGTTCGGCCAGTTTGGCAAAGGGCACCGGAGACGGCTTCAAGTGGCCGGTGTCCTCAGCGGAGAAGCGCACAGAGAAGTACGCATCAAGTCCGAGCACCTCAAGCTTTGCGCCTAGAGGAAAATCAGAGAGTGCGCCTATGACATACCCCTGGGCATGCAGTTTTCTGAGCGCTTCACTTGTGCCTGCAAACGGCCTGATGCCCGTAAATACCTTCTTCCAGTGCGCGCATATACGATGCTCAATAAGATCTGCGGCGGAGCTGCAGGAATCGCGGGTAACCTTTTTTTTCAGTGAAGCAAGCATCCTGGCTGCCTGAGCTTCGCGGAACGGTTCGGTGTACACATCAGTACGCAGCGCTCTCCTCGCACGTGCATATGCGCGCATAAATCGCGGGTAACGCATCACAAGCGGCATAGATCTGAGATACAACTTATATTCGGGATAGAGGGTTCCGTCGATGTCAAAAGCAACGGCTCGTATGCTCACCCCTACCCCTTCCTTGCACGTTCTCTCAGTTCCACCTTGACGGGGACGGAGGTGAACCCCAAATCTTTGCGGATCGAGTTGGTCAGGTACCCTATATACTCTTTGGGGAATCGCTGTTTCCTGTTTACAAACAGCACAAATTCAACCGGGTTTGCCTGGGTCTGTGTTCCGTAGAAGATCTTGAACCTGCCTCGGGAGTCACGGGAAGGCTCATTGACAGTCATCCACCTGTTGAGGGCATCGTTAAATTCAGCGGTGCCGATGCGTCTGTTCAGCTGCGTGCAGACAGTTGACACCTGCTTCATGAGCGCCTCCAGACCTGTCTTATCTTTCGCAGATACAGGAAGCATGGGAGCAAATGCGAGAATCGGGAACACAAACTTGAGGCGGTCACGCACCGCCCGCAGCAGGTTAGGCACCTGTTCCATAAGATCCCATTTATTGAAGACCAGGATGATGCCTTTTCCTTTACGGGTCACAAGAGAAGCAATCTTCTTGTCCTGATCCGAGAGTCCCTGCTGAGCATCAATAAGCAGCAGGACCACATCCGCTTCATCAATTGCCTTGATAGCGCGGTTTACCGAGTAGTATTCTACGTTTTCTCCTACATTCTTCTTGCGCCGGATACCCGCAGTATCTAGGATTCGGTATTGGCTGCCTTTCCAGGAAAATACCCCGGATACCACATCCCGCGTTGTTCCCGGAATGTGGCTGGTTATTGAGACCTCCGTCCCCAAAAGCTGGTTGACCAGTGTCGATTTGCCCGTATTCGGTTTTCCCATCACAGCAATATTGAACGCTGAAGGCGCTTCGGGCACCGCTTTGCTGCCTGCATCGCCGACGGAGCGTTCAATCTCACGAACCAGTTCCCCAATACCTCTCCCGTGTTCAGCAGAAATCGGGAATACCCGGTCATACCCGTACCGATAGAATTCCCCGAGCAGGTTTTCATGCGTATCGTGATCAACTTTGTTCACCACCACTCTCACCCTGTCAGAAAACGGACGTGAACGTTCAATAAGTTCCTCATCCTCAGGGGTGATTTCGCCTGCTTCGAACATGAGGAGAATTAAATCAGCATTGCGCAGGGCTTCGTAGCTTTTACCTGTCACCAGGTCATCGAAGCCTTCGCTGCGGAGGGTCACCCCTCCGGAATCCACAAGGCGCACTACCTTGCTCCCAATGACCGCTGTTTCCTCTATGAGATCGCGGGTTACCCCGGGAGTGGGATCAGTTATGGAACGCCTTTTGCGGATAAGCCGATTGAAAAGCGTTGACTTGCCGACATTCGGCCTTCCCAGTATGGCTACTACGGGCAGAGACCGGTTAGTACTTGAAGAACTTGAAGCGTCCATTCATCCATTTCCTTACGTGTGTGTTTATCTGGCGGTACGAATCCATTTCCATCACCTGGTCCACCAGTTCCTGTGCGTCGTTGTAGGAAATCGATCGAATAATGCTCTTGATCTCTAGGAGACTTGCGGGACTCATACTGAACTCGTCAAGGTCCATACCCAGCAGCAGCACTGTAGCCAGGGGATCTCCTGCCATCTCACCGCACATGCCTACGGGAATGCCTGCTTTATGTCCGTTATCAATGATCATCTTGATCAAACGAAGCACCCCTGGATGAAAAGGCTGATACAGGTAGGCTATTTTCTCATTTCCGCGGTCAACTGCGATGGTATATTGAATCAGGTCATTGGTGCCGATGGACAGGAAGTCCACCTTCTTAGCAATGATGTCGGATATCAAGGCGGATGCAGGCACCTCGATCATGGAACCTATTGCTATGGTTTCATCGAAGGGAATGCCCTCATCCCGGCATTCCTCCGTCACCTCATGCAGGACAGCAAGGACATCATCGAGCTCCTCAACCCCGCTGATCATGGGGAACATGATCCGAAGCTTTCCATGGACCGACGCGCGCAGCATTGCCTTGAGCTGTACACGGAAAATATCCTTCCTGGACAGGCAGAAGCGCACCGCACGCCATCCAAGGATTGGATTCTCCTCGTCAAAATCCTCCATCCCGGGAAACACCTTGTCGCCGCCGACGTCTATAGTACGGATTGTGACAGGATGCTCACTGCCCATACCTTCGAGTACCCGGGCGTATGCTTTGTACTGCTCCTCTTCCGATGCAATATCCCCCGGCTGTATGAAGAGAAACTCGGACCGATACAGGCCTACCCCTTCAGCTCCGTGCTGCAAAGCTGACTCCACCTCCTCGGGTATCTCCAGGTTTGCCCGGAGGGCTATTCTTCTGCCGTCAACCGTCTCAGAAGGCAGTTGATATATCTCAAAGAGCTCCTTTTCATGGCTTTCCCATTTTGCGAGGTTTTTGTGGTACTCCTTGATCGTCTCATGGTCAGGACGGATTATGACCTTTCCCTGATTGCCGTCAAGGATAATCGTATCCCCGTCATCCACCATCTTGGTAAGACTCGAAAGTCCAAGTACTGCAGGTATTTCAAATGAACGAGCGAGGATTGCCGTATGGGAAGTCCTTCCCCCCACATCCAGAGCAAACCCCTTGATGTAGGTTTTGTTGAGCGAGAGCACTTCAGAGGGCAGCAGCCGGTTGGCAACCAGGATCACCTTGTGCTGAATGTCATGGAGCGGCGGACGCTCAAGGTAAAGCAGGTGATGCATCACCCGGCTTTCGACATCATAGAGGTCCATGACCCGTTCCTTGAGGTACTCATCACTGCTCTCCTGGAGCGACTTGACCATGTCCTCAACGGTAAGTTCCAGCACCCGTTCAGCATTGAGCAGTTCAGTGGAGAGGCTCTGCTTCATTTTCCCGATGAATATCGGGTCATCGAGCATCATGAGATGAGTCTCAATGATTTCCAAGTCTTTTTTTATCTCCCGGCTCTCTGCCTGCCGCTTCAGCTTGAGCAGATCATCTTTGGACTTGACTAATGCCTCTTCAAACCGTTCAATTTCCTGATGGATCTCATCATCCGCAATAGGGTATTCCGGTGCCTTCAGATGATGATTCGTGTAGAGAAATACCTTTCCTATCGCTATGCCTGGAGATCCGGGAATTCCGTTGATGGTTTTCATTGCGTATTTACTATACGTACTTTTAAAAGTGTTGTCAAATAGAAACAGATACACCGCCGGACAAAACCGGCAGACCGCAGGAGGAAAAAAGAATTCTCCATGACAAACATTCAACCTTGCGCTCCACCATATGATTCAGTATCCTTCACACATGGAGCACAAGAACGGCATGCCCCGGTGGCTCTGGATAATCCCGGCATGCATAATCATTGCTGCGGGAATCATAACCGGTCCTCGCATTGTCAGAAACATCAGGAGCTACCTTCCTGCAGTTCAGCAAACAGCTGCCCGCAGCAGTCTGTCTTATACCTCCGGGGTACCGCGGGCACTGGTCAAACTCGACCAAAGAGAGCTGCTCGCAGAAATCTCCCCCATACCCGCATTTCCTGCTGCTGATGCCAGGACTCTCTATGACCGTACAGTGACTGCACTCCTTGCTCCTCCGTCCCCGGAGGAGCTTGCTCTAGGGTACATCACCTGCATCCCGGAAGGTACCCGATATATTGGTTCAAAACTGGTCAGATCCGCATTGTACATTGAACTTTCACCCCACATCCTCAGGGAGACCGCTCTGGGTGAAGACGGAACTGATGCCATGCTGAAGCAGTTTGCCGTAACCCTGGGAATGCTTGATGCTGTCCGTCAGTTCCTACTTATTGCAGGAGATGAAGTCATAGCCGGGCCGCTACCCGTTGTCATGCAACGCTGAGCAGGGCCAGATATTCCCGATTTCCCTTTCTTCCTAATATGGGAGATGGGATGAGCTTGTCCACATGCACTCCCTCTTTCGTAAGACCGCTGCGTACTTCACTGAGCACCTGATTGATTGTTTTCTCATCGCGAAGCACCCCGTCAAATGCCTCATAGTGCCTGACTTCAAATTGGGGCTTAACCAGGGCAATCATCCATCGCCTCCTGGTAAGCGACAGGATATGGAATGCCGCCCTGCGGATGGAACGGAAGGAGAGATCCGCAACCGCCGCATCCGCTTCCCCTGTGAACTCCATGATATTTGTCCGTTCACAGACCTCCACACGGGGATCATTTCTCAGCTTCCAGGCAAGCTGGTTGTACCCTACGTCTACAGCATATACGCGTGCAGCACCATGCTGGAGCAGGCAGTCGGTAAACCCCCCCGTGGAAGCTCCCGCATCAATACATGCAAGCCCCCTCACATCAATGTGCCAGGTCTTCAGTGCGTGTGCCAGTTTATCTCCTCCGCGGGAGACGTACTGTTTTACCGCGAAGGTGATCTCTGCATGTTCGTCAACAAGGTGGCGTGGGTCTGCGGGATGCTCACCGTCTGCGGCAATCTCCCTGCAGTAGATGAATGAGATCAGCTGTTCTCTCGTATATTGGGGAAACTGTCTTGATGCAATTTCCAGAAGGGGATACTTCTTACTGCCCGTCATACCGAATAACGCTTGCAGATCCGCTGAATTGACCGTGCCTTACCTGTCTGCGCATCCATAATCACCATAACAGCGTTGATCATGGTTGATGTGTCCGCTATTTCACTTCTCAGCGGCATCTGGGTAAGCTGGCGTTCAATTGAAAGTTCCGGAATGCTTCCTATGACGCTGTGCTCAGGTCCGGTCATGCCTACATCGGTTATGTATGCGGTTCCATTCGGGAGGATTCGTTCGTCCGCTGTCTGCACATGGGTATGGGTTCCCAGCACCGCAGACACCTTCCCGTCCAGATATACAGCCAGAGCCTCCTTCTCCTCGCTCTGTTCAGCATGAAAGTCCACGATAATCATACGTGTCTTCTGGCGCAGCTGTTCGACAAGCTCCCTGCCGGTCCTGAAGGGACAGTCTATGGCCATCATGCTCTGCCTTCCCTGCAGATTGATCACCCCCAGAGGACCACCCTTTGTTTCGATCACCATAGCACCCTTGCCTGGGACTTTCGGCGGGTAGTTCGCAGGCCTCAATATGTTATTTCTACTCTCCAAGAGATGATAGATATCATGCTTCTGCCAGATGTGATTTCCTGATGTGATTACGTCCACTCCGGAATTTTCCAGGCGGTATACAAGTTCCGGGGTAATCCCGAACCCGTCATCAGCATTCTCACCGTTGGCAAGCACCACATCTGCCCTATATTCCTTAATGAGCTGCTTCAACCCGATAAATACAGCCCTGCATCCCGGCTGACCGCATATGTCACCCAGAAACAGGGCTGCTACAGTTTTTTCGGCCACGTGTATGTCCGCTCCGCGCTATCGTGCGTATTCCACAATCCGCGTCTCGCGTATTATGGTTACCTTAATCCGGCCGGGGTACCTCAGTTCTGTCTCTATACGTTTGGCAATATTCTTTGCCAGTTCCTTCGCTCCGGCATCATCCACTGTCTCATTATTCACCAGGATACGCAGTTCCCTGCCTGCCTGGATCGCATATGCTTTATCTACGCCTTCAAAACTCTCTGAAATATGCTCCAGATTCTCAAGCCGCCTGATATAGTTGCTCAAGGTTTCCCGTCTTGCCCCGGGCCTTGAGGCTGAAATGGCATCGGCTATCTGCACGATAATCGATTCCACGCAGGAAGGCTCCACATCGTTATGGTGTGATAGGATGGCGTTGATTACCCGGGGGTCCTCACCCATCTTCTTGGCAAGCTCAGCTCCCATCTCTGAATGGTTCGCGTCACTCTCCGTATCTATTCCCTTTCCGATGTCATGAAGAAGTCCTGACCGCTTGGCTATCTCACGGTCTGCGCCGACCTCAGCCGCTATCATGCCGGAGAGAATAGCCACCTCCTTGGCATGCTTCAGCACATTCTGGCCGTAGCTGGTCCTGAAGTGGAGCCGTCCCAGTGACCGTACCCCTTCCTGACTGATGTTATGAAGCTGGAGATCGAAGATAACCTTCTCTCCCTCTTCATTGATCACACGCGATATCTCCTTGGAGACCTTCTGCACCACTTCCTCAATTCTGGCAGGATGTATCCTGCCATCCTGGATCAGCCGTTCCATGGCTATCTTGGCGATCTCCTTGCGCACGGGATCAAAACAAGATATCACCACGGCTTCGGGTGTATCATCAATAATGATGTCCACCCCGGTCAACGTCTCCAGGGTACGTATGTTCCGACCCTCTCTCCCGATGATCCTGCCCTTCATGTCGTCATTCGGCAGGCTCACCGAGCTGATAGATACTTCAGAGCTCACATCTGTAGCCAGTCTCTGAATGGAAGTAACGATGACGTCACGGGCAATTTTCTCTGCCTTCAGTTGGGCTTCCTGCTCAATTTTATTGATCAGGACCTGTGCGTCACGCTTAGCTTCAGTTTCCATGGAATCCATGATAAGCGACTTGGCCTCTTCACTGCTCAACCCCGCTATCCGCTCCAACTCTGCCTTCCACTTTTTTTCTTCGTCTGTCAACAAATGCTCTCTACTCTGTAACTGCTCCTCCCGGTCTGACAGCACTCTTCGCTGTTTTTCCAGCTCAGATAGCTTTCGTTCTAGATTTTCTTCCTTTTGAATAATCCGGCGTTCGTTCTTCTGGATCTCAAATCGCCTTTCCCTGAATTCACGCTCCTGCTGGTTGCGCTCACGTAGTAATTCGTCTCTGCCTTCTAAAAGGATCTCTTTTTTCTTAGCTTCAGCTTCTTTTATCGCTTCTTGACTCAATCGTAATGCTTTTTGCTCGACTGAGGACAGCTGAAATTTGGCATATAGCCAGCGTAATGTCCAACCTAGAATCAGACCTAAGAGAGGAAGGATAACCCAAAATACTGCACTCATCTTCTTCCCCCCAGTAGTCTTTTGGCAATAATAGTGAAATAGTGCACATCGTGTCAAGGTAACCCGTACAATTCATGACAGCTTAAGGGCATGCATGCAACGTACTGGTCGCGGGAACATCCCTGAAGCGGCGGCTGCAGGAACTTAAATACCCAAAAAAAACGGGTCCCTGTGATGAGGCAACCCGTTTGCATCCCGGTATTCATGCCCGCATGGCAGGCACTGGTCAAGCTTCGGCATGTTCTTTTTCAGCTTTTTCCTTCGCTGCTTTTTCCTTACCGTCTTTCTTTGATTTCTTCTCTTTTTTCGCCGCTTTTTCAGTTTTCACTTTTCGTTCTACAAGTTCAAGCAGCACCATCTCAGCGGCATCACCTTTCCGGTAGCCGAGTTTGAGAATCCGTGTATAGCCGCCCGCACGTGACTCGTTACGCGGAGCAATATCGGTAAAGAGCTTCGCAAGCACAGCCTTGTCCTTGATATCCTCAGCAACGATCCTCCTGGCATGAACTGAATCCACCTTGGCCCGGGTGATCATCTTCTCGGCATGTCTGCGCACTTCCAGAGCCTTGGCCTTGGTCGTCTCAATACGCTCATACCGGAACAGGGAGGTGACCATATTGCTGATCATTGCCTTTCTATGGCTGCTCTTTCTCCCCAGTCTGTTAAATCCAATCCTATGCTTCATGTTCCTCTTCCTTGTTCCCTGGTATTCGTGTCGATGTCTTCAGCACGCTGTAGTCCGTCATCCCGAGGCTGAGGTTCCACTCTTTGAGCTTTTCCTTGATCTCAGTGAGTGACTTCTTACCGAAGTTGCGAGTCTTGGCGATCTCCTCCTCCGTCCTCCGGGTTAAATCCCCGATGCTCCGGATGTTGGCGTTCTTCAGACAGTTGCTGGAACGCACAGAGAGCTCAAGCTCCTCAACCGGCGTGTGGAGAATCCTGCGCACCCGTTCCTCTTCTTCATCAATCTCATCATCACTGCTTACGAGGGCCTCGTCGAAATTGATAAATATTGTGAAGTGGTCCTTTGCGGTCTTTGCCGCTTCGGCCAGCGCGTTCTCCGGCGTGATGGTCCCATCGGTATAAATCTCAAATACCAGTTTATCATAGTCGCTGCGCTGCCCTACCCGGGTATTCTCAATCGTGTAGAGCACCTTCCGTACAGGTGAGAAAAAGGCATCCACAGGAATAGTGCCGATCTCCTCTATGTACTTCTCGTTGAGTTCAGCAGGCACATATCCCCTTCCCAAATCAATCTGCACCTCCATGTCGATATTAGCATCTTCCATGAGGGTCATGATCACGAGATCCTTGTTGATGATCTCCACCTGGTCTTTGGCCAGGGATTCGCCTGTCAGCGCACCCGCTCCCTTGCATTCCACCAGCAGTACCCGCTGTTCGATATCCTCGGGCAGCCTGATTTTGAGCTGCTTCAGGTTGCTGATGATCTCCAGCGTATCCTCCACAACACCAGGAATAGCCTCAAACTCACTGGAAATAATATGGGGAGAGCCTTCACTGTCATACGAGGTAAACTTAACTGCCGTCACTGAGTACCCCTGTATGGATGACAGCAGCACCCGCCTCAGCGTATTGCCGATGGTAGTGCCGAATCCTCTCTCGAAAGGGTATGCTGTAAATTTCCCGTAATCAGGATCAACCTTGGTGTGCTCAAATGTAATACCCTTCGGCTTCTTGAATCCCTTCAACAGGTTTTTGCGCGCCATGGTTACTCCTATCTTGAATAGAGCTCGACAATCAACTGCTCGTTGATGTCCTCCAGCTCTGTGACCTCAGTCCGTCTCGGAACCGCGAGAAAGGTGCCCTTCATAGCATCAGGGTCTACCTGAATCCAGGGATACACCCCTGACTTGGTAAACTCCCTCAGGGATTCCTTGATGGATATCATTTTCTGGCTTTGGCTCTTCACAGAGATCTCATCGCCCTCACGAACGATGTACGAGGGAATGTTCACCCGCTTGCCGTTCACCAGAATGTGGCCATGGGTCACAAGCTGCCGTGCCTGATTTCTGGACACTGCAAAACGCATCCGGTACACCACATTGTCCAGACGTCGTTCAAGCAGCATGATCAGCTCTTCACCTGTCTTCCCGGGAAGCCGGTCAGCTTCCTTGAAGGTCAGGTAGAACTGCTTCTCCAGCATTCCGTAGAGTCTTTTCAGCTTCTGCTTTTCTCTCAGCTGGAGTCCGTAGTCGGATATCTTTTTGAACCGGTCACGGGGGTTCTTCCCCGGAGGCCCTTTTTTCTTTCTTACGGGACACTTACCTGTCTGGCAGCGTTCTCCCTTCAAATTCAGACACCTTCTTTCAGCTCGGCAGTACCTGCACTGCGGTCCTATATATCTTGCCATGCTCTCCTACCTCTTCTTACACTCGTCTTGTCTTCGGCGGACGGCACCCGTTATGGGGGACGGGAGTGATGTCGCGAATGCTTCTCACCTGCAGCCCCAATGCCCCAAGCGCTCGGACGGCAGATTCCCTGCCCACGCCCGGTCCCTTTACATGCACATGCACAGACCGCAGTCCATAATCCATAGCCTTCTTTGCGGCAGTTTCCGCGGTAGTCTGGGCAGCATAGGGAGTCGACTTCTTTGCTCCCTTGAACCCGAGTCCACCGGCACTTGCCCAGGAGACCGTGTTGCCCTTGAGGTCGGTAACCGTTACGATCGTATTATTGAAGGTAGCCTGAATCTGGACCATTCCTTCGTATACAGTCTTCTTGACTTTTCTCTTCACCTTGGCCAATGTATGCTCTCCTTTTTTCCCTACTTCTTCTTACCGGCGACGGTCTTTTTACGGCCCTTCCTGGTCCGTGAATTAGTCTTCGTACGCTGTCCGCGCACAGGAAGTCCCTTCCTGTGGCGCAGCCCCCGGTAGCATCCTATATCCATCAGCCGCTTGATGTTCAGCGCTGTTTCAGTCCTCAGACGTCCTTCCACCTTGTAGTCATTCTCAATCAGGTTGCGCAGCTGATTGACCTCTTCAGGAGATATGTCGTTCATACGGGTATCCGGGTCAATCTTTGCACTCTCACAGATTTTGAGAGCAGAGGTGTTCCCAATCCCGTAGATATACGTCAAGGCAATCTTCACAGATTTGTTCGGAAGATCTATACCAGCAATTCTCGCCATGAAACCGGCCTCCTACTTTTGTCTCTGTTTATGCTTGGGGTTTTCGCAGATAATCCGCACAACCCCTCTTCTTCGTATGACCTTGCATTTATCGCATATAGTTTTCACACTGGCTCTCACTTTCATACTGTTTACTCTCCAGTCCTATAGATTTCTCGACCTGATCTTGCCTTTGCGTACCAGTCCGTCATGGTGGTGCATCTTCATATGCCCCTCAATCTGGGAGACCGTATCCAGGGCTACACCGACCATAATAATCAGGGAGGTGCCTCCCATGATCATGGCAACCGAACCGGGAAACGCGAAGAATCGCTGCACCAGCGTAGGAATTACTGCGATGAACGCAAGGAAAAGCGCGCCGGGCAGTACGATACGGTTGAGCACCCGTGAGAGATACTCCTCAAGCCTGTCGGACCGTATGCCGGGTATGGACCCGCCGTTCTCCCTGATCTGCTTGGCAATCTCGATCGGATTCAGGGTTACCTGCGTATAAAAGTACGCAAAGAACACAATCAGCACGGTATAGATTAACACGTACGGAGTTCCCTGGGGACTCATCCACCGGGAAAACCTCGCCAGCCAAGTAATTTCCGGCCCCAATGATGTGGCAATCTGGAGAGGGAACGCCAGGATTGATGAAGCAAAGATCACCGGGATCACTCCGGAGGGGTTGATCTTGAAGGGAAGATAGGTGCTCTGGGCACCGTACATCTTCCTCCCCACTACGCGCTTTGCATAGTGGACGGGGATCTTCCTCTGTCCCTGCTGTTCGTAAATTACCAGAGACACCACAACCACAAACATGGCGGCTACGATGATCACAACTATTGGGTTCAGAAGTCCGTCCCGTACGGTGCGCAGCAGCACGAACACCGAGTTGGGCATTCTCGCAACAATACCTGCAAATATGAGCAGGGAGATTCCGTTGCCGACACCCCGCTGGGTAATCTGCTCACCCAGCCACACCAGGAACATGGTCCCCGTGGTAACCGTCAGCATGGCTATGGGCGCATATGCGTTCATGGGAATGGTGATCGCATCGGGTATGGAACGGGCGTAGACCGTCACCACGTATGACTGGATCAGACAGACAAGGATCGTTCCGTATCGGGTGTACTGCTGGATCTTCTTCCTTCCGCCATCTTCCTCGCTGAGTTTCTTGAGGCTGGGGAAGACCAGCAGCAGCAGCTGCATGATGATCTGCATGGATATGTAAGGCATGATGCCCAGCATGAAGACAGAGAAGTTGGTGAACGCGCCCCCGGAGAAGAAGTTGATATACTCCGTCAGTCCGATGGCACCCGTACTCTCCTGAGCCATGAAGTACATCTTCAGGGCATTCACATTGATTCCGGGTATCGGGAGCGCCACCCCAAGCCTGAAGATCATGAGCATCAGCAGGGTGAACCCGATCCTGTTCCTGAGATCTTTTATTCTGAAAATATCAAAAAACGCATTGTTGGCCATCGATCCCTATTCCCGTTTACCGTCGAGCGGCTATGCCTGTATTTCTCCGCCTGCCTGCTGAATCTTCTCAGCAGCCGAGGCGGACAGCACAAGACCCTTCACCACAACTTTCTTGTCAATATCGCCATTGGCAAGAATCTTCACCTGGACATCCTTGCCCTTTACCAGACCTTTTTCCTTCAGACTTTCCAGAGACACTATGTCCCCGTCAGCAAAGCAGCGGGATATCTCGGAAAGTGAAACCGGCAGAGCTGTCTTCTTGAACGGATAATTGGAGAATCCCCGACGTGCCACCCGCCTGTAGAGGGGCATCTGCCCTCCCTCAAAACCGGGGCGTACGCCGCCTCCGGAGCGGGACTTCTGTCCGTCATGTCCCCTGCCGCAGGATCTCCCCTTGCCGGAACCGGTTCCTCTGCCTACTATGTGCTTTTTCGTACGGGCTCCCGCGGGTGCCTTCAACTCTCCCATAGCTACATCTCCTCCACACTCACAAGGTGCGAAATAACCCGCACCATACCCAGAATTACCGGGGTCGCATCATGCTCCACGCTGCTGCCGATGCGTTTAAGCCCGAGGGCCTTAACGGTCCGCCGCTGGTTTGGTTTGCTTCCGATAACGCTGCGCACCAGGGAAATCCGTATTTTTCCGAATTCCTTCTTCTTTGCCATATTAACCCCACATCTCCTGCAACGTAATCCCCCGGTCCCTAGCTAGTTTCTTGGCATCATAGAGGCTGTCGAAACCCTGGAAGACCGCCTTGGTTATGTTGATGGCGTTCTTGGAACCCAGGGACTTGCACATGATATCATGTATGCCGGCGGCATCCATGATGGCACGCACCGGTCCACCCGCAATAACCCCCGTACCGGGAGCTGCCGGCTTGAGCAGCACCTGGGCGCTCTTGAAGGTGCCAAGCACCTCATGGGGAATGGTGGTCCGCTTCACAGGCACTTTTACCATGTTCTGCTTGGCCTTCTCAATGCTCTTGCGGATTGCCTCCGCCACATCGTTCGCCTTGCCGAACCCGTAGCCTACGCGACCTTTCTGATCACCCACTACCGTGAGGGCTGAGAAAGAAAATCTCCGGCCGCCTTTCACTACCTTAGCCACCCGGTTGAGCTTGATCAGTTTCTCTATGAATTCATGTTCTCTGTTTGACTGCACCATATCCCCCTAAAACTGAATCCCGGCTTTTCTTGCACCGTCCGCTATGCTCTTGACTATTCCATGGAACAGATACCCGTTGCGGTCGAACTTTACCTGTTCTATCTTTTTATCCTTCAGGCGCTTGCCCACGAGCTCGCCAAGCTTTGCAGCATGTTCTCTGTTGTTCTTCTGCTCCCGCAGGTCCTTCTCCAAAGTGCTTGCGGATACCAGGGTATGCCCTGCGGTATCATCTATTACCTGCACATAGAGGTGTCTGCTGCTCCGGTAGACCGTCATGCGCGGGCACTCTGCGGTCCCGCTGATGTATTTGCGGATGTGCACCTTTCTCCTCAGCCGCCTCTTCTGCTTATCTGCTACTCGTTTCATCGCTTCATCCTATCTCTTATTTCGCTCCGGCTTTCCCGACCTTGCGCCGAATCTTCTCATACTCGTACTTGATGCCCTTGCCCTTGTACGGCTCCGGCGGACGCAGCGAGCGAATCTCGGCGCACGCCTGACCTACCTTCTGCAGGTCAATGCCGCTGACGATGATCTTGCTCGGTCCATCGCAGGTAATGGTCAAGCCATTACTGATAACATATTCAATCGGGTTTGAATACCCGAGGTTGAGCAGGAGACTATTCCCCTTCACCTCTGCACGGTATCCGACGCCGTTGATCAGCAGCACCCGGGTGAATCCCTGGGATACACCAGTAACCATATTAAAGATCAGTTTCCGGTACAGCCCGTGGTACGCCCGTGCCTGCTTGGAGTCGTTTTTGCGGTTCACCAGGACTGTCTGATCCTTGACCAGCACTTCCACTTCAGACCGGATATCCTGGGAGAGCTCTCCCTTCGGCCCTTTCACTACCACTGACCCTTTCGCTGCAGTTACGGTAACGCCCTGGGGCACTGCTACCGGCAATTTTCCAATTCGTGACATACGCTACCCACCTTACCAGACGGAACAGATCAGCTCGCCGCCGACTTTCCTATCACTTGCTTTCTTGCCTGTGATGACGCCGCTGGACGTAGAGACAATCAGCACGCCATGCCCGTTGAACACTCTGGGCATATCCTTGTATCCGCTGTATATCCGTCTGCCCGGCGTTGATATCCTCTGGAGTCCGTGGATTACCGGGTTGTTATCTTCATCGTACTTCAGAAAGACCCTGATGTAGTTCACTCCATCCTTGGTTACCTTCTTGAAGTTCTTAATGTACCCTTCGTTCTTGAGAATTTTGACCAGCTGAAGCTTCAACTTAGATGTATGGATGTCAACTTTCTCGTGTTTTGCTTTGCTTCCGTTCCGAAGCCTCGTGAGCATATCAGCAACAGGATCACTTATAGCCATATATCTCCACTCCTACCAGCTAGATTTTGTAACGCCAGGGATCTTTCCTTCACTGGCAAGCTTTCTGAAGCAGACCCTGCACATCTCAAACTTCCTCATGAACCCCCGCGGTCTGCCGCAGACCCTGCAGCGATTGACCCGACGGGTACTGAATTTGGGCTCTCTCTGGGCCTTGATAATCATCGACTTCTTTGCCATTCGTCATCTCCCATCCTATTTCCTAAAGGGCATTCCCAACTTCTTCAGAAGTGCGAAGGCCTCCTCATCCGTATCAGCTGTGGTCACGATTGCAATGTTCAGGCCGCTCACCCGTTCAATCTTGTCATAATCGATCTCTGGAAATATGATCTGCTCGGTCACGCCCAGCGCATAGTTTCCGTGTCCGTCAAACGCGTTGGGGTTCACACCCCTGAAGTCCTTAACGCGGGGAAGGGCAACATTCACAAGGCGGTCGAGGAACTCCCACATGTAGACACCCCGAAGGGTAACCCTGGCACCAATTTCCATGCCCTCGCGCAGCTTGAAGTTGGCGATCGACTTCCTTGCCTTGGTCTTAACCGCATGCTGGCCGGTAATCAGTTCAAGTTCCTTCACTGCAGAATCCAGCAGTTTCTTGTTCTGAATCGCTTCTCCTACTCCTACGCTGACGCTGATCTTCTCAAGCCTCGGCACCTGCATGACGGAGCTGTAGGAAAACTCTTCCTTGAGATCCCGGACGCATGTCTCCTGATACAGTTTCTTCAGTCTTGGTACGTACTTTGTGTCCATTAGAGCACTTCCCCACTCTTTCTCGCTATTCGCTTCTTCTTGCCGTCGGCAACCGTATATCCGAGGCGGGTCGCATCGCCGCCCTTAGCAACGAGGGCCACATTGGAAATGTGCATCGGCGCTTCACGTTCCACGATGCCGCCGGTGTCACTCTGCTTGCGCTTTTTCATGGCCTTCTTCACCATATTCAGGCCCTGAACCAGCACCTTGCCGTTCTCACGGTCAATCTGCAGAATCTTTCCCTTCTTTCCTCTATCCTTACCGGCAAGAACAACCACCATGTCGTTCTTTCGTAACTTCGTCTTCATCGTCATGCTCCTACAACACTTCCGGTGCAAGGGAGATAATCTTCATATACCCGCCTTCACGCAGTTCCCGTGCCACCGGGCCGAAGATCCTCTTCCCACGGGGGTTCCCTGCCGGATCTATGATCACACAGGCGTTGTCATCAAACCTGATGTATGTTCCGTCCGGCCGGCGGAACTCCTTACTGGTACGCACCACTACGGCCCGCTGCACCGCACCCTTCTTGATCTGTCCATTGGGCAGCGCATCCTTCACGGCAACGACAATGATGTCCCCGACTCCTGCCTGGGTCCGCTTGCTGCCGCCGAGCACTTTAATGCACTGTACACGCTTCGCACCGCTGTTGTCAGCTACGTTCAAGTACGACTGCATCTGAATCATAACCCAACTCCTTATCTATTTTGCGCGTTCGATAATTCCAGATAGACGCCAGCTCTTATGCCTGCTGATAGGTCTGCATTCGACTACACGCACCCGGTCGCCCATCTGAGCGGAGTTATGTTCATCGTGTACCTTGACCTTCTTCGTTCTGGTAACGTACTTCTTATACAGAGGGTGAAGCTGCCTGGTGGTGATGAGCACTACCACGGTCTTGTCCATCTTGTCACTGACAACCTCGCCCGTATATACCTTCTTTCTCGTAATCATATCCCGCAGGCCTCTCTTATTTGGTATTCTTCCGGATGCCCATGGCATACTCGTGAATAATCGTATTCAGTCGCGCGAGCTGCCTGCTGAGCGTACGGAGCTCCAGCGGATTCTCCAGGTGTCCCATGACCTTGTCAATACGCTTGCCAAGGTACTTCTTCCTGAGCTCATCCCGTTTGGCCACCAGTTCGGTGTATGTCAGATCGTGAAATGAATTTCTCATACGCCTACTCCAGGTCCCTTCTCACTACGAATTTCGTCTTGATCGGCAGCTTGCTACCGGCGAGCTGAAAGGCTTCCCGGGCAAGATCCTCTTTGACGCCCGCCATCTCAAACATCACCGCTCCCTCTTTCACCACGGCAACCCAGCCTTCCGGGTTCCCCTTTCCTTTTCCCTGACGTGTTTCAGCCGGCTTCTTTGTATAGGGCATATCGGGAAAAATCCTGATCCATATCTTACCGCCGCGCTTCACGTGACGGGTCATGGCAACACGGGCCGCTTCAATCTGCCGGTTGGTAATCCACTTGGGTTCGAGGGCAACAAGGCCAAAATCGCCGAATGCTACGGAGTTGCCCCTATGGGCTACGCCGTCCCTCTTACCGCGCTGTCGTTTCCTATACTTGATTCTCTTTGGACTGAGCATAGTATCCTAACTCCTTCAGTTGGCCCGATCTGCCGGCCTATTGACCAGCAGCCCGGCATCTTCCTGCCTGGTCTTCCTGTAGACCTCTCCCTTGAAGACCCATACCTTGACGCCGATAACGCCAAAGGTCGTATTAGCCTCTGCAAACCCGTAGTCTATGTCGGACCGAAGGGTGTGAAGAGGAATACGTCCTGCCTTGTGCCATTCCATCCGTGACATCTCTGCGCCTCCGAGCCTTCCCGCAACCTTGATCTTCACGCCCTGCACCCCGGCCTTCATCGCGCTGGAGACAGACATCTTCAGTGCTCTTCTGAAGGATGCGCGGCTCTTGAGCTGTCGGGCGACGTTCATGGCGATAAGCTGCGCGTCAGCTTCAGGGCGCTTCACTTCCTTGATTTTTATCTGGATCTTCTTGTCGGCAAGCTTCTGAAGCCTGCTGCCGAGCTTCTCCACGTTCGCACCCTTGGGACCTATTACGATACCGGGGCGGGATGTCTTAATGATGAGGGTGATCCGCTGGGGCTTGCGGACGATCTCCACGTCGGAGATGTCAGCTCCCTGTGTTTCGGGACAAGTTTCCAACGCCTTGCGGAGTTTCAAGTCCTCGTGCAGGGTGTCCGCGTACTCCTTAGGGTCCACGTACCACTTCGATTTCCAGGTTTTATTGACTCCTAAACGAAGCCCGATAGGATTAACTTTCTGACCCATCTACTCCCCCATATTCGAGATTTCTTCAAGAACAACGTATATGTGGCTCATCCGCTTCAGCAGAATATCTCTTCTGCCGTGGGAACGGGCCCAGACACGCTTCAGCCTCGGACCTTCGTTGATCTGGATTTCCTTGAGGTACAGCAGCTCCTCATCAAGCTTCTTATTCTGCTTCAGTGCGTTCGCCGCTGCAGACTTAACCACCTTGCTGATGAGCTTCGCGCCTTTGTGGGGCATAACCTCGAGAATAGCCATCACATCGCCGTACTCTTTTCCACGGACCAGGTCCGCTACAGGCCGCACCTTGGTTGGAGAAACCATCAGGTATTTGGCCGTTGCCTGATAACCCATTCCTTCTTTCATATTGACACCTATCTCTTTCTCGCCTTACTGTCTGAGCCCGCATGGCCGCGGAACAGCCGCGTAGGCGAAAACTCGCCCAGCTTATGTCCCACCAGGTTTTCCGTGATGTATACGGGCACCCAGGTCTTCCCGTTATACACCGAAAAGGTAAACCCTACCATTTCAGGGATAACAGTCGAACACCGGGAGTAGGTTTTAATCATCGGCTTGCTTCCCGACTTGTTTGCCTCGATAACCCGCTTGTAGAGCCTCTTCTCGATAAATGGACCTTTCTTTATTGACCTAGCCACTGTCTGCTCCTACCTTTTCTTCACAATAAACTTGCTGGAAGGTTTCTTCTTCTTCCTGGTCTTGTACCCCTTCGTCGGCATTCCCCATGGGGATACGGGATGTCTTCCGCCGGATGTACGTCCCTCACCGCCTCCATGGGGGTGATCAACCGGATTCATCACCACACCGCGTACCTTCGGGCGCTTACCCAGCCACCGTGATCTTCCGGCCTTACCGAGAGAGACGTTCATATGATCCTCATTGCCGATCTCTCCGATGGTGGCGGTGCATTTGCTGAATATCATGCGCATCTCACCGGAGGGAAGCCTGAGGGTCACATAGTCCCCTTCCTTTGCTACAATCGTTGCACCAGCTCCGGCAGACCGAACTAGCTGCCCGCCCCTGCCCAGGTGCATCTCCACATTATGTACCGTCATGCCCAGCGGAATGCTGTGCATGGGAAGCGCATTTCCTACATCGATGGGCGCCTGCTCGCCGCTGACGATCCGGTCACCGGCCTTCAGCCCCTTCGGCGCAAGAATGTACCGCTTCTCACCATCAACATATGCGATGAGCGCAATATTTGCCGTCCGGTTCGGATCGTAGTTAATCTCCTTCACAACACCGGGAATGTCCCGCTTGTCGCGCTTGAAGTCGATGACCCGCAGCTTGCGTTTATGCCCGCCGCCCCGTCTGCGAACGCTGATGCGTCCGCCAGCTCCCCGGCCAGCCTTGCTTCCGTGACCCTTGGTAAGCGACTTCTCGCTCTTTTGGGAGGTAATCTCCTCAAAGGTCAGGGTGGTCTTGAACCGAAGGCTCGGGGTTCTTGGCTTGTAACTCTTGATTCCCATACGACTATCCCCTCTTCCTATACGCCTTCGATGACATCTATTGATTCACCCTTTGCCAAGGTGATGATAGCTTTCTTCCAGGGAGCAGTGCTCCCCTTCCTCTGTCCTGACTTCGTCCGCGCGAATCTGGGCTTGCCCTTCACGCTCATGACGTTGCAGCTTACCGGTTTGACGGAAAACAGCTCCTCCACGGCCGCCATGATCTGAATCTTGTTGGCCCGAGGATCTACCTTGAAGCAGTACTTCTTGACATCAGTTTCCCGCATGATGTTTGACTTCTCAGTCAGCACCGGTTCTATGATTACTTGATCTGCTCTCACGATGCGACCCCTTATGATTTTCCGTAGAATTCGTTGAGATTACCCGCCGCTGTCTCCAGGACAAGGATCTGCCTGCCGTAATGAAGCTCCTTGGCCGAGAGGCGGTTGTACGCAAGCATCCGCAGCCAGGGAATATTCCTTCCCGCCCGCCTGATTGCAGCATCATCATCCTTGAGGATCAGCACCGTCCGCTCATCAGAAGTAAAATTCTGCAGAAGCACCGCAAGATCCTTAGTCTTGCCGGTTTCAATGGTGAAATCCTCAACCACCTTAAGCTTCTCTTCCTTAACCTTCTGGGAGAGCAGCGAGATGATTGCCAGGCGCTTCACTTTCTTCGGCAGAGTGTAGCTGTAATCCCTGGGCTGGGGGCCGAATATGGTTCCGCCTCCTACCCAGATAGGTGACTTTCTATCGCCGGAGCGGGCGTTTCCCGTTCCTTTCTGCCGCCAGGGCTTCGCATTTCCGTAGTTCACTTCACCGCGGGTCTTCACCTTGGCCGTACCGACACGCCGGTTAGCCAGTTCGTTGTTCACCGCGTAGTAAATCGCCCCGTCACTGACCTCCCTATTGAAGACAGTGTCATTGAGCTCTATATCTTTAACCTCTTCGCCTTGGATCGAAAAGACTTTCGCTTTCATGGTTCTCGCCTCTACTTCTTAATCGCTTTTCTGACAATGACGATGCCCTTCCGCGGACCAGGTACTGCACCCTTCACCATCAGAATCTGCTTGTCCTCATCAACCCTGACAACCCGCAGATTCTGAACGGATGTCTTCTCGCCGCCCATACGCCCGGCCATCTTAGTTCCCTTGAATATCCGGGAGGGAGTTGCAGCCATACCGGTGCCTCCAAGTCCACGTTTGAACTTGGACCCGTGGGTAGCTCGTCCGCCCGAGAATCCATGGCGTTTCATCGCACCCTGGAACCCCTTGCCCTTCGATGTCCCCTCAATGTCAACAAAGGCGATATCCTTAAATACGTCAACTCCAAGAGCTTCGCCGACTGACACCTCTTTCTCGTAGTCCCGCATCTCCATAAGGTACCGCTTCGGACCACCAACAGCCTTGAACTGTCCTGCATAAGGTTTCGTCACCCGACTGGGCTTCACATCTTCCGCACCAAGCAGACAGGCGCTGTATCCGTGTTTCTCTTCGGTCCGCGCTCCTACGACTACATTGGGATCTATTTTAATGACCGTCACCGGAGTAAGCACCCCTCGGTCGTCAAACACTTGCGTCATTCCGACTTTTCTGCCGATCAGCCCTAACATCATGTACCTCTTACCAACTATTGTTTAATCTCTACATCCACACCAGCCGGGAGCTCAAGCTTCATGAGGGCATCCATAACCTTTGATGTAGGCTCGAGAATATCTATAAGTCTCTTGTGCGTCCGCATCTCAAACTGCTCACGAGACTTCTTGTTTACGTGGGGCGATCTCAAGACCGTGAACTTGCTAATACGAGTAGGCAGAGGCACGGGCCCGGCAACTTTGGCTCCCGCTTTCACCACGGTCTGCACGATTGCACTGGAACTCTGTTCCACCAGATCAATATCAAAGCCCCTCAAGCGTACCCGAATTCTTTCCTTGGCCATTATTCCTCCCATACGAAATCCCGTGCACCCCGACAAGGGTGCACGAGAGTTGACGCGCACTTATTCAATAATTTCGGTGACCTGACCGCTGGCAACAGTTCTGCCGCCCTCACGGATGGCGAAACGAAGACCCTTTTCCATAGCGATGGGATTGATCAGCTCAACCTTGATGTCAGTGTTGTCGCCGGGCATGACCATCTGCTTGTCCTCAGGGAGAGTTACCGTACCGGTTATGTCGGTGGTTCTGAAGTAGAACTGCGGCCGGTATCCGGGGAAGAACGGTGAGTGCCGTCCACCCTCTTCCTTGCTCAGGCAGTAGATGGTTCCCATGAAGTTCTTGTGCGGAGTAATGGATCCTGGTTTTGCAAGCACCTGACCGCGGATGACTTCCTTCTTGTCAACACCGCGCAGCAGAGCGCCGATGTTGTCACCGGCCTGACCTTCATCAAGCAGCTTGTTGAACATCTCAACACCGGTACAAGTGGTCTTGCGGGTCGGCCTGATGCCGACGATCTCTATCTCGTCTCCCACGTGCACGATGCCGCGCTCAATCCTTCCGGTTACTACCGTTCCGCGGCCCTGGATGGAGAAGATGTCCTCAATAGGCATGAGGAACGGTTTGTCCATGGCACGTTCAGGCTGAGGAAAGTATGAGTCCATTGCATCAAGCAGGTCAAATACGCACTTTGTGGCTTCCGGATCATCGGGATTTTCCATGGCGTTGAATGCCGAACCCTTGATGACGGGGATTTCGTCTCCAGGGAACTCATACTCCTTCATCAGGTCGCGCATTTCCTCTTCAACAAGCTCAATCAGGTCAGGATCATCAACCTGGTCTGTCTTATTGACGAAAACGATCAGCGCGGGCACGCCTACCTGGCGGGCCAGAAGGATATGCTCCTTGGTCTGGGCCATGGCGCCGTCGGTTGCTGCAACGACGATCACGGCACCGTCCATCTGAGCGGCTCCGGTGATCATATTCTTGATATAGTCAGCATGGCCGGGACAGTCCACATGGGCATAATGTCTGTTATCAGTCTGGTACTCAACATGCCGAGTATTGATCGTGATGCCCCGTGCCTTCTCTTCTGGAGCATTGTCAATCTCGTCATAACTGAACTTCCTGTCACCGAACTTTTTTGCACACTGCATGGTTATTGCCGCGGTGAGAGTCGTCTTCCCATGGTCAACGTGACCGATAGTACCGACATTGATGTGCGGCTTGGTTCTCTCGAATTTTGCTTTAGCCATCCGTTCCTCCTTGTGACTAAATCACGGAAAATAAATAATAATTAATATTCTAAAAAATATCAGTAACATTAGCCCATAGGGCACCCATCATTACCTGTTACAAGTTGAAGAGATTCATAAGGAAGGATCCAGTGGTCAATCGGGAAATCTGTTTTCAGCCCGAATGACTTGGCACAGTTGATCTGTACATTGTCTGGAACCACCTTACCACCCTCTGCACAAGGATGATGGGTTTGGCTCTTGACCAAAGGGCAAGAGGTCCCCCTCTTACCGCACTCCGCTGAATATAGAAGGAATCGCTCTTTTAGTCAACCGTCAAAGAACTGATCTTCTCTTTATTCAGCAAATATATATGTGCATCTACCATCGGTAGTGCGAAAATGCCTTGTTCGCCTCAGCCATTCTGTGGGTATCTTCCCG
>SKXS01000116.1 GCA_007128345.1 Spirochaetia bacterium | reverse complement strand
TGGACGTGGGACGACGTGCTTTTTGCCGCGTATGCAGATATCCTGCTGCCCGACATAAGCCGCAGCCGGGCCGGGGTGTCCGCATCCTACCGCACCGGTCCCTTCTCCCTTACCGCAGGGTTCTCGGGCACCTTCGACGATGTGGACCTCTCCCTCACGGGCACCTACCGCACCGATCGCTTCTCCTTCTCGGCGAGCATGAACTCACTGGATTCATTCTCCTTCGAGACCGTCATACCGCTGTTCTGACAGGGAATGCCTATGGGACGGAACATTCGCATTCTCCCGCCTTTAGTGGCACAGCGTATCGCCGCAGGAGAGGTGATTGAACGGCCTCATTCGGTCGTGCGGGAACTCCTAGACAATGCCATAGATTCAGGCGCAGATTCGATAGACCTCTACATTGTCCAAGGCGGGATTGACTCCATCAAGGTGATCGACAACGGATCGGGCATGTCCCTGGAGGATCTGCAGCTGTGCTGCAGCTCACATGCGACTTCAAAGATTTCAGCACTGGAAGACCTTGACTCCCTGGATACGCTCGGTTTCCGGGGTGAAGCCCTTTCAAGCATTGCAGCATGCGCTCACATTGCCATCACTTCAGGCACCGCTGACGGGGAGACCTTTGTAATGCGCTACCCGGATCCTCCCTCCCGGGGCGGCAACATGCGAGGCACCTCCGTTGAGGTGACCAGGCTCTTTTATGACATTCCCGGCAGGAAGAAGTTTCTCAAGAGCCCCCAGGCGGAATCGTCGCTGTGCCGGAAGGTCTTCCTTGACAAAGCCTTGGCCCATCCTGAGATTCGGTTCAGATTCTTTGCTAACCAGGAGCTCAAGCTCTTCCTGCCGCCCGGGAGCCTCTTTGATCGGGTAACCCAGGCGTACGGACATATGTTCTCCGGCACCTTCATGCGTGAGACTGCACATCGCGAGGGAGATCTCTATCTGCAGGCGGTTATGTCCACACCGGCTGTGTACCGGACAGACAGGAACTACATCCAGGTGTTCGTAAACCGCAGGCGGGTACAGGAATACAGCCTCCTCCAGGCGGTCTGCCATGGTTACGCTTCATTTTTACCGGGAGGAGCATTTCCCTACTGCTTTCTCTTTCTCACCATTCATCCGGACCAGGTTGACTTCAATATCCATCCGGCAAAGCGTGAAGTCAGGTTCAGATCCCACCGGGAGGTGCACCATCAGGCAGTCAAGGCTGTTCAGTCATGGCTCGCAGCAGGTGCCGCTGAGCATAGGACTTCCTATGAACATCCCCATAGAGAAGGCGCCGCTCCCTGGTTCCATGAGGAGCATGCGGCTTCACCCCCGCCTTCATCCCGTGAGCGGGAACGGTGGTTTGCCTCAATCCGTGAATTCTCCCGGGATGCAGCTTCTGATTCGCTCTCTTCAGGATTCACCTACCTCGGCCAGGTTTTTGATCTCTTTCTCCTGGCGCAGCGGGATGACACCCTCTACATAATCGACCAGCATGCTGCGCATGAACGGATTATCTACGAAGAGCTTGCAGGGAATCCCCAGGTGCAGCCGCTGCTGGTGCCCCTGAGCATCACCCTGGAGGACGATGCCCACCAGTTTCTCACGAATCACCAGGATGTCTACACATCAGCAGGCATTGCACTGGAACATCGCGAAGGGACCACGTGGGAGCTGACCGCCGTTCCTTCAGTATGCCGGGGCATGGAGCAGGACCTTATGGGATTCATCTCATCTGCTTCCGGGGACAGCTCAGCCATAGAGAAGCAGCTCTATGCGACCATAGCCTGCAGAGGAGCTGTGCTTGACGGAACTATCCTCGACCCCCTGGCTGCAAAAGAGCTCATTGGCAAGGCATTCGCCCTGCAGCATCCATACTGTCCCCACGGACGTCCCATCTGGAAGGCCATAACCCGCGGAGAGCTCTTCACGCATGTGCGCCGTAAGCTTACCGGGGAATCGGAACACTAGTACTGATAACCGGCAGCTCCGGATGCATCGTCACGATCCTGTAGTAGCTCACGTTCCTCATTTCCAGCAGAGGCCGCAGCGGCACACCTTCATCTTCCCCGGGAAGCGCCAGCTCCCGGGTATCAAGGACCCTTCCCTGGGCATCATAGGTGATAAGGTAGGCAGTTCCCTGTGCTGAGATCAGCACATGGTCCGCAACGGAAGGCAGTTCGACCTCAGCTGCATAGGCGGAGGTATGACGGGGAATGAAGAACTCGCGCTCATGACGGTTGCCGGGAATATCTTCTATGACGACACGATAGGTGCCCGCGGCGAATCCCCCCTCCCCTGCCATCACCGCAAGCCTGCCGGGAAGGACCGTGTATGTTCCGTCTGTCTTTCGGTACTCCGCCCGTTCAACGTCAGCAGACCACCACGCATCCCTGGGCCCGAAGACCTCAAGGGTAACAAGATCGTCAAATCCCTGGGGTTCGATGATCTCCAGCTTCAATTGGAGGTACTGTTCAAAACTGGGTTCGTCCGTGGTCTGCACAAGCTCAAGCTTCCAGTCAATGCTCACGATCTCTGGAGGATCGGACTGGCAGGAGGAGAGGAGTAGTATGGAAACTGACACAAGACATGCCAGGAACTTCATCGGGTGCTGTTGCGTGCTGCGGCCTCTTTCTGCTTAATCAGGGGATTCGCATAGGATCCCAGCACATACTCCTTCATCTCCTGGGTAAGCCCGCGATAGCGCAGCAGGAACTTGATCTTCTTTGCTTCTGAATAGTGTTCCTTGTAATCAGCGGTTCCGTGGAGGACATCGTAGGCAATATAGTTGGAATCCCAGAGACGGTAGTTCAGGTGGATCTGCCGGTCTATCTCGCTGGCAGTCTCCTCGGCATTGGAGAATCCCCCAGTGATGGGAGTGCCGAACTGTATGTGTATGTTCCCCTTCCATCGCCTGACTCCCCTGAATACGCTCACCAGGTCCTCAAGCTTTTTCTTCTTGTAGTATCCCTTCATCTTGATGTAGAGCAGTTCCCTGCTCTTGCGTATGTCGCAGGGATCGTACTGGTAGGAGATGGCAACCGGCACGATCGGGCACTGCTGCAGCAGCTCCTCAAAGCTGGTTCCCTTGTCCTTCTGGGACATGTGGAGCATCTTGATGATCGCCGGGTTGGTTTCGTCTATCCCGTCCTTCGCCCTCCCGCTCTTCTGGGCAACCCACATGGACCTGCCCTCTTTGATGCGTTTGACGAAGTAGTTTGAAAGCCGATTGCTCTCAATAAACCGGTCACGCAGGGAAAGGGTGCGCTTGACCACCACACCGCGATTCATCCTGATAATATCCCCCATGATGTTGTTCACCATGAGGTTGTCACCGAAGGTGATCTCCGTGAACGGGAAGTTGTGCTTGGCCAGGGCATAGTTCATGAGCGTGGGATCCAGGGCGATATCACGATGGTTGCTTATAAACAGGTACGCGCGTTCAGGATCAAGATGCTCGTATCCGCCGCTGGTGAACTCGTCCACCGTATGTTCAAGCATGCCGTCAATGATCACCCCGTTGAGCAGCTTGTGCTGGTAGTCGTCTATGGTCTTGATGTCCTTGGCCAGCTTCTTGATCTTATAGCGCACATAGTTGCGCTTGACCTTAAGCAGTACGTAGGGAATGCGCGGATAGACGATTTCCCCGACTCCGCTTAAGAAATCCTTATTGTTCAGGATATGTTCCAGTACCCGGGGGATCTCCTCATCGGGGTACGGGGCTATATCAGTATAATCATCCATGTGCCACCTCTAGCTGATTCCGCAAATTGCTTTAATATACTGGGATCTCTCCCAGACTTCCGGCTGATCTGTCTGTGCACGGCTCAGGCTTCCCTGGAAATCACTGACCGACCGGTATCCCTTTGCATCCATCCATTCTGACACCGCAGCGTTCATCTCACCGATGACCGAAAGGTTTTTTTTGAGGATGGCCGAGCATATCTGCACGCAGGCGGCGCCGGCAAGCAGCTGTTTGATTACCATACTTCCGTCATATATCCCGGTGTTCGCGCAAATATCGCAGGAGAGCGCTCCCGACATGATAGCCGTCCACTGCAGCGGCACTGCTGCTTCCTCCGGAACGCTGAGCACCTTTCCGGGCTTGAATGCGAGTGAATCGATATCGATATCGGTACGGTAGAACCGGTTGAAGAGCACCAGGCCGTCTGCCCCCGCCTCATCCAGGCGGTGCAGGAAATTCGCAAGTCCCGAGAAATGCGATCCGATCTTCAGCGCTACCGGAATGGTCACCCGCTGCTTGATCTTCGCGAGGATTCTGAAGTAGATATCCTCAATCTCATGACTGGACTTCGTGATATCAGCCGGGACCACGAATATGTTCAGTTCCAGAGCGTCAGCACCTACCGCCTCAAATCGCTTGGCGTAGTCAATCCAGGAGCCGTCATTACGGCAGTTGACGCTTGCAATTACCGGAATGGAGACTTCCCGTTTTGCCCGCTCAACCGTTTCGAGGTAGGCGTCAATGTAGTAGTCCTTGCTCCGGTTGGAAAAGTAGTCGTACGCGTCCGTATGGGAGTAGTACTCCAAATCCTCAATCATGGATCGTGAGTCGCTGTCTATCTGCTCTTCAAAGAGAGACTTCACCACAACAGCGGCGGCACCCGCCTCTTCGCACTTCCGGATACTCTCCACATCGTAGGTCAGCCGTGAGCTTGCGGCTATGACTGGATTTTCAAGCTTGAGTCCCAGGTAGGATGTCGACAGATCTGCCATGTGTGTTCCCTCCGTGATCCTGTACATTGTACCGATCTTTTCCTCTTAACACAACAGGGAAAGAGCATACACTATTCGTTCCAGCATACCTTTGGGTTACGGGCAGCGCCGACTTCGTCTACCCTTCTGACAGGAGTGTGCATAGGGGCTTGCTTGAGCTTCTCCGGATCGCCGTAGGAGAGATCATGGATTTCCTTCATGGCGCTTATGAATCCGTCAAGGGTTTCCCTGGTTTCAGTCTCCGTGGGTTCAATCATGAGCGCCTCCGCCACGATGAGCGGAAAGTAGACCGTGGGAGGATGGATGCCCCGTTCAATAAGCCCTTTAGCAACATCCAGTGCGGTAGTACCTGTATCCTCTTTGAGGGAGGAGGCCGACAGCACAAATTCATGCTTGCATACCCGATCGTAGGGAAGGTCGTAGAGCCCCTTGAGGTGGTGCATGAGGTAGTTTGCATTGAGCACAGCCATCTCTGAAGCGTGCGTCAGACCGTCACTTCCCATGACCAGGATGTAGGTGAGCGCCCGAACGAGCACCCCGAAGTTCCCGTAAAACCCGGACACCTTGCCGATACTCTGCGGGGCATCCCAGCTGAACCGGCAGGTCTCACCGTCCTGCACGATATCGGGAACCGGCAGAAACGGAACCAGCCGGGATGAGACCAGCACGGGACCCGATCCCGGACCGCCTCCGCCATGAGGAGTTGAGAAGGTCTTGTGGAGATTGAGGTGAATGACATCAAACCCCATGTCCCCGGGACGGGATTTTCCCATGACTGCATTCATGTTTGCGCCGTCATAGTAGAGCAGTCCGCCAGCCTGATGTATGCGCTTCGCAATTTCCAGGATATCTTCCTCAAAGAGCCCCAGGGTGTTCGGATTGGTGAGCATGATGCCCGCCAAGGTATCATTGAGGTAGGGCTCAAGTGATGCCAGCGGCACAAGTCCCCTTCGGTCCGCAGGTATCTCCACCACCTCAAATCCGGAGAGGTGCGCTGAAGCAGGGTTGGTCCCGTGAGAGGACGACGGTACGATGAGCTTTCTTCTCCCGGTTTCTCCCCGGCTGTGGAAGTACGCGCTGAAGAGCTTCATTCCCGTAAACTCTCCGTGGGCGCCCGCCATAGACTGGAGGGTGCCCCAGGTCATGCCGGTGATGCTGCACAGTCGGGTGATCAGCATGTGCATGAGCTTGAGGGATCCCTGAATGGTGCGTTCGTCCTGGAGGGGATGGGCCTCAGCAAATCCGCTCAGCCGTGCAGTCTCCTCGTTCACCTTGGGGTTGTACTTCATGGTGCATGAGCCCAGCGGATAGAATCCCAGGTCAACCCCGAAGCTTTTCGAAGCGAGACGCTGGTAGTGACGGGTAACATCTATCTCTGACAGCTCCGGCAGCGCAGGAGGCGCATCCGCACACAGCGCTTCGGGAAGCACTGCCTGCACATCAAGTTTCGGCACATCCCACGCGGGCAGCCGATACCCCCGTCTCCCGGGTCTGCTCAACTCAAAAAGTACGGGAGTATTCATGCAAGCACCTCCGCAGCTGACTGCACATACCGGTCAATCTCTTCTCTGGTCCGCTTTTCAGTCACCGCAACCGCTACCAGGCCGTCGAACTCACTGGCCAGGTCCCCGAG
>SKXS01000037.1 GCA_007128345.1 Spirochaetia bacterium | reverse complement strand
TGTTTGGCGAAGACGAGCTGCTTATCCCACACAGGAGCGCCTGATGGACCGTCCCTTCATATTCTTCGACTTCGGGGGTACGCTCACGGTAGAGGATACGGTATCGGTCATTGACCCCGACGACCAGCTCTACCATCGGCTGCACGGGTATTTCACTATTGACAGTGAGGTGCTCCTTGACAAGGACCGCTTCAAGGCCCAGGTCAAGCAGTGGCTCGTTGAGGAAAAACAGCGCCGATCGGTAAGCGAAGAGGAGAAGCACTCGCTGCAGATGTGGTCGGAGATTCTGGAGGTCTCTGCTGATACGGATCACCGCAGTTTTCCCGATGAATCCGAATCGGCATCAGTTGCCCTGGAGACTGAAGGTGTGGTCCGTTCCCTGCGCGATGGGGTGCATGAGGTGCTGGCTGACCTTACCTCCCGGGGATACGGCCTGGGCATCATCAGCAATGTAAATACCCGCACCCGCGTGCTGCAGGAACTTGACCAGTTCAACCTGACTCGATGGTTCGACCCCATCATCCTCTCCTCCCACTACGGATGGAGAAAGCCCAACCCTGCCATATTCCACCATGCATCCTCCCTTGCGGGGATGCCAACAGGAAAATGCTGGTATGTGGGAGATACTGTATCCCGGGATATTCTCGGTTCCCGCCGGGCGGGATACGCCGGGATCATCAGGGTTGCAGGCACCAATGACCTGGTTGCAGAGCGCTACACACGCAAGTTTCCTCCAGAGTTCTTCTCTGCTGATGCGGTGATCGAATCCTTCAGGGAACTGCCGCATGTGCTCGATACTCTGCAGAGCGTCGAACAACGTCTGCCTCCCTGCCGTTCACTGGTATGCAGCGTCAATGTGATCATGAGACCAGGTTTTTTCACTAGAGAAATGACTAATACCCTCAGGGATATACGAAGAACAGGAACATACCTGGCCATTGCAGGATGCACCACCCATACGCTGCAGGAGGTGCTGGATCATGCGGAGAGACACCACGCGGGTGATATCTGGGACTCAGTTCATGTGTCACACGAGGGAGACTTCGGTTCCCAGAGTGTTGCGGCTGTCTCACTGATGCAAATCGACTTACCAGAATGTTGTATTGCCGCAGCAGACGATGAGGAATTCCGACAGGCACATGATGCGGGCATGCAGGCCTGGAGATGGAAGACCGATACGCCACTCACCCCTGAAGGGCTGCACCGTATGCTCAGCAGTCCTCCAAGGTAAGGATGACTATGAAACAGAGCAGAACGAAAGATGACTATTTTTCCCGGGCTGCTTCAAAGTACGATACGTTAAGCATCAACCAGAAAAAAATTGCCGACTACATTACTGAAAATGTAGATGAGGTAATCCTCTCATCAGCTGCCAAGATAGCCGGCATCCTGAACATCAGCGAGGCTGCGGTCGTACGTTTCGCCCAATATTTAGGGTATTCCGGATACCCGGATTTGAAACGGGAGCTGATACGGTTCTACCGTGACCAGATGACCCCCAACAGCAAGTTTGAGAAATATCTGGAGACTTTAGAGAATGAAAAGCGTTTCTACGCCCAGATTGCAGAACAGGAGATTGATCACCTGAAGGATTCCATCCAGTCAGTGGATGATGAATCGCTGAACAGGGCGGCTGATCATATTATCGGTAAACAGCATCGGTTTATTTTCGCGACAGCCGGGTCCAACGAAGCAATTGCCAGCTACCTGAGCTTCAGGCTCAACCGGTTTAAGCTCCGCTCCACTCCCGTTCTCACATCCGGCATCAAGCTCTTTGAGCGGTTCGGTCAGCTGACACCGGATGATTTCGTCATTCACTACAGTTTCTACAAACCCCTCAATGACCACCGCATTCTCATGGATTTCCTGAAGAAACGGAGCATTCCCAACCTCCTGATCACCGACAGCCTCATTCCCTCAATGGTGGACCATGCGGATATCGTGCTCTTTGCCAGGAGGGGTCCCTTCGGCGTCTTCCACTCCCTCATCATACCCATGGCGATCACCAACGCGCTCATTGTAGCGGTCGCCCAGAAGCTCGGAGTCCAGGCTATTGAAGCCCTGGAGGACCTCAGCTCCATACGGGAGTCCTATGCGTTCGACGGACTGACATCAAAAGAAACGTTCTTCAGCAGTTCCTGACACCCTCCATCATACTGGCCATAGCCCTGCATTACATACGATAAGCATAGCCACATGCGTCCATCTTCGTTACATATTCTCTTATATTGTTTATATTAACAATAACGTATTTTTTGTCATATACCTATTGACAAATAGCTTATTTATACTCTAGCTTGAGTAATAAAGATTATAGCTGTCCTACAGCCCAGGAGGATACTATGCGGGAAATGGCAGGTCACACAGCTGGCAGGATATTCCTAGCCGTGCTTGCACTGTCTGTTATCGCCATGCTGGTCGTGGTCGGTATGGGATATATGGAAACACCGGAAGGAACTGATCCGGTGCTTTTCTTTGGCTGGATTACCGCACCGCTGGCCATCGGTGTGGTGTTCGTGTTGGTATGGCTGATTGCCTACCTCGCCTACTTCTTTAAGTACTGGCCCTACCGGTAAAGGAGGCATCCCATGGTAGATTATATTGTTCTCGGGATATTCTCCCTGATCATTATCGGCATGGCCGCATACGGGTACAAAGTCTCGGCTAAGACTGCTGAAGACTACATGATGGCTGGCCGCACCATCGGCGTGGTGGTGATGTTCTTCTTCGTGCTCTTTGCCATCAGCTCCAGCTGGACCTTCTACGGGTTCCCCGGGGTGCTCTACCTCCACGGTCCCGGGTATGTTTTCTTCATCTGGGGATCAGTTGCGGGATTTGCAGCCCTCTACATGTTCCTGGGGCCCAGGCTCTGGGCGCTCTCTAAGCTCAACCGCTTTCTCTCTCCCGTTGAAGTGCTTGCTGAACGGTACGAGTCAAAGGCCCTCAGGGTCCTGCTCTCCTTCACTATGCTGGCCTTCATCATCCCCTATGTGGGCATCCAGCCTTTGGGTGTCGGGCGGGGATTTGAGGCCCTCACGGGTATGCCCCTGTGGGTAGGAGCCGCCTACACGTCAGTCCTGCTGATCATCCTGGTCATCCTGGGAGGCATGCGGATCGTCGCGTGGGTGAACATCTTCCTCGGCATGGTCTACGTGACCGCCCTCCTGGGTTCCCTCTTTTGGGTAGTCAGCCGGGTATTTCCCGACGGAGGGCTTGTCCAGGCAGCCCAGACGCTTGTGGAGATTGATGCCTCCAAGCTCAGCGCACCGGGTCCCATGGGAGAGTACAACAACGTGCTCTTAATCGGTGTCTTCATTGTCGGGCTCATGGCCTTCTCATGGCCCCACGTGGTCATCGGCGCGATGACCGCACGGGACAAGACGCTGTTCAAGTGGTTCCCCCTGCTCATCTTCATCTTCGGCGGGCTCTTCTTCTATATCATCCCCTTCATTTGGGGATCTCTGGTAGCCCCGGCAGCGCTTCCCGGCATCACTTCAGTTGCTGAAGCCGACAGCGTGGTGCAGACGGTCATCCAGATCTACCTGCCGAGGTGGTTTGCCGTATTTGTCCTCATGGGGGTGATTGCGGCTGCGGTATCCACCGCTGCGGTGCAGCTTATGACCTCAAGCATCCTGGTGGCCCGCGACGTGGTCCAGGGCGTATTCAAGCCCGATGCCACGGACAAGCAGATCACCACTATTGCGCGATGGTCAGTAGTGGGAATCGTAGTTTTCAGCCTCGGGGTAACCGTTGCTGTACAGGTGGGACTCGGTGAAGGGGCTATGGCCTTATACCTCACTGATGTTTCCGTGCCGGGATTCGCCCAGTGGGCTCCTGCATTAGTCGGTGGACTGCTGTGGAAGCGGGGCACCAAGCAGGGTGCCTTGGCTGGAACTGGAGCCGGGGTGCTCTACCTCATCCTCGGTCTTTTGATAACCGGTGCAGACGGAAGCAGGCCGTTACTGTTCAACCTGCATCCGGTGGTGCCGACGCTGCCGATCAACCTCATCGTGTACATCGTGGTGAGCAAGCTGACTCCTAGACCTCCGGACCATATCGAGGATGTTTTCTTTAACGAAGTGGATGACTTTCTGAGAAGCGACCGAGCAAAACAGTAAGTGAAAAAAAGGGATTTGTATGAAGGGAAATACGACACTGCGCCTGATATTAAACCCAAAGGGAGAACCTGTTGACGTGCTGGCCTACCCCTCCGCCCTGGTGGAGGGGAGGATAGCCGGGAAGTACATGCTCTCCAAGGAGAAGCTCCCGGACACCCTGGTGATCCAGGGCTTCTCCTCCAAGGGGATTATTGCAGGCGCCGATACAGAAATCGACCGTGAAACTGCAAAAAAGGAGGGGGTAAAGCTCGTTAAGATCCCCCGCTCCGGCCGGGGCGGTCCCGTCCCGGTGGGCACCCTGGACTTCTCAGACCTCATGAAGCATGCGTCCCGCAAGTTTCGCAATGCGGAGTGTGATCCCGAGGATCCTGCGGTAATTCTTTATACTTCAGGGACCACGGGCAAGCCCAAGGGGGTGGTCCTCACCCACAAAAACTTCATCAGCCAAGGCGACATGGTGGACCGCATCATGCCTATGCTGCCCGAGGACCGGGTCATTCTGGTGCTTCCCCTCTTTCATGTCTATGGGCTTTCCAACGGCCTGGTGTGCGGTATGCGCTTCGGCTGCGCGATGTCCCTCATCCCGCAGTACAGCCCGGCAAAGCTGTTAGACAACGTCATCGAGGTGAAGGCGACTTTGCTTATAGCGGTGCCCACCATGTACATGCATATTCTCCATTTAGCCCGGGCACGGAAGACCACCATACCCAAGAGCCTGAGGCTCTGCGTATCGGGAGGCGCTCCCCTGCCCTTGAGCACCCTCAATGAATTTATGGAGACCTTTCAGACCCAGATTGCTGAAGGCTACGGGCTGACGGAGACCACCTCCGCGGTGAGCCTCAATAAGACCGGTGAAGCCTTCAAGGCTGGTTCCATCGGTCCTGCATCTCCGGGAGTGGAGATGGAGGTATTTGACGAGGAAGGCAACGCGGTGCCCGACGGCACGGAGGGTGAGATCGTCATCAAGGGCGGCATGGTCACCCCAGGCTACTGGAACAACCCCGAAGAGTCAGCTGAAGTACTCAAAAACGGATGGTTTTATTCTGGAGACTTAGGCTACCGCGATACGGAAGGATTTTTCTTCATCACCGACCGCAAAAAGGACCTCATCGTCCGGGGCGGGTTCAATATCTCCCCGAGGGAGGTGGAAGAGGTGATCATGAGCCACCCGGATGTGGACGAGGCTGCGGTAGTTGCCGCTGTCGACAAGCGGGAACGGGAGACCGTGAAGGCCTTTGTGGTCCTGCGGGAAGGCAGGGAGATAACCACAAAGGAGCTTCTTGCATATTGCGAGGAGAACCTTGCGGAGTACAAGCTGCCCAAGGTCGTGGAATTTACCGAAACTCTCCCCAAGAGCGCCACAGGCAAAGTGCTCAGGAGAGAGCTGCGTGAAGGTGATGTACCGGATGACCGGCTGATCGTCCAGGAAAAGGAGGATTCAGATGAGTGATGCACGTACCATACCTGAGATGCTCAGCATGATCGCCAAGAAGTACAAACGAAAGGATGCCCTCTACTTTGAAGGGAAGAAGTACTCCTACGGCGAGATGGACGAGAACTCAAATAAGGTGGCCAATGCCCTCAAGAACCTGGGGATAACCAAGGGTGACCGGGTAGCCATGATGCTTCCCAACATTCCCGAGTTCGTCTTCTCCTTTTTAGGGATTTTAAAGCTCGGTGCTGTAGCGGTCCCGTTTAACAGTATGTACAAGGGTCGGGAGATCACCCATATACTTAATGACAGCGGAGCGAGAGCGATCATCTGCCTGTCCAACTTTGCAAACCTCATAAACGAGGTTCGTGATGACGCTCCTTCCCTTGAGCACGTAATCCTCACCGGACAGAGGACTCTTATCCTGGTAACTCCTGATTCAACGGTGAACGTCCAGCTTGTAGTTGATAAAGAGCATTTTCCCTCCCCTGAAGAGGCGTTCCGGGAAATCGGGGAGATGCTGGTGAAGACCCTCAAGAGCTTCGGCGTGGAGGCCTGGTACAAGCATAGAGGCGGCGTACGGGTGGGAGGCAAGAAGATAGCTACGGTACTGGTATCTGAGGTGGAGAACCTCGTTACGGTGAACTGCATTATCTTCATCGGCCCCATGGCCACCACGGATCTCTTTAGGATCGTCTGGGTCTCTCCAGAGATCAAGGACAAGGTGGTGGAGCCCTCTACCTCCATCCTGGAGGAGACCGGTAAGCAGGTGGACCCGCAGCAGTTTGCAGATGCCTTCCTCAAGGTCCTCAAAGAAGAGGCGAACATCGACACATTAGCGGGCCAGCTCAAG
>SKXS01000265.1 GCA_007128345.1 Spirochaetia bacterium | reverse complement strand
GTGTATCAGTTATCATCATATCCCATAATCTCGAGCATGTGAGCAAGGTGGCGGACCGGGCGGTTGTGCTCAGAAGGGGCAAGTACATAGGGGAGGCGGTACCTACCAGCGAGAACCATGACCTCATCGTCAAGATGATCGTGGGATCAGTATAGCCTGCATCTGTGATGACGAGGGGGACGCGCCTCGTCCTACGCCTTCCGGCAGCAGAGATGCACCTCAGCGGTTTTCCACTCTGTTTCAGCCCCTGCAAGCAGCCTGATGCATGCTTCTGCAGCTGACTCGTGGGGCTCTGATTCGGATGCACGCTGGTAGGCAGGCAGGTAAGAGCGCTTAATCCATCGTCTCACATCTCCTTCGGCCAAGGTCCGCTTTTCGGTGACCGAAAAGCGGTCAGTGCTGACCGACGTACATCCCGCATTTTCTGCAGCGGCTTCCAGAAAGGGGATGTCCCAGTTCACCAGGGGATTGCCGCTGTCGCTGTACATCTCCTCTTCGCATAATAAGAGAAAATCGTGCAGATCCTGGTATGAAGCAAATGCCTTGCCGGGAGTGAACGAGCTTCGGCGAAATGCTGCAGCTTCAGAGAGCCTGGTTCCTTCGGCAGGAATCGTTTCGCTGCATGAGCATTCTCCACCTGGTGCAAGGAGTGAATATATATCCTTCAGCCGGGCAGCCTTGTCCTGCTCCCTGAGCAGTGCATTCCTCCCGATCACTGCCTCAAAGCTGTGGGGTGGCTGTGACGCAAATGCGCACAGGCTTGATATACTGAGTATGGGCCTGCGCTCATCCTGCAGGGTCTCCGCATACCGGCTGATGACCCGCTTCACCTCATCATCAGCACACAGTGCGTGCACGCTTCCTTCAGGCACCAGCCTGCATGCTTCCCATACCAGAAGCCCCAGGCCGGCACTGAGGTCAAGAACCCGGTAGTGACGCTGCAGGTGCAGGGAGGAGAAAATCCTGCGGCGCACCTGGGAAAGCAGCTCCCCCCTGTTCGATATAATGCGCTGAAGCCACCGCTCGCTTCCTGTATCAGGGGGGGAGAAGGTAAGCATTTCCGGCACCGAATCGGCATACCCCGCTTCAAGCTGGGCTTCACGCTTGCGGAGCACTTCCAGCCGTATGGAGTCTTCGTATCCTGATGCTGAAGGCTGGTAGAATACCCTGCTGCGCAGTCCTTCGGGAAGGTACTGCTGCACTACCCAATGATCGCGGTACGCATGGGGGTAGAGGTATCCCTCTCCATGGCCGAAGCCTTTCTGGTCACGGCTGGGGTCCTTCAGGTGGACAGGGACCTCCTGGTGCGATTCCTCCTCAACGGCTTTCAGTGCATCGAAGAACCCCATGGTGCTGTTTGACTTAGGTGCAGCGGCAAGGCAGAGCGCAGCATGGGTAAGATGGAACCTTCCCTCAGGCAGGCCGATCCGGTCAAATGCAGCAGCGGCAGAAACCACAATACCCAGGCAGTGGGGATCGGCAAGCCCGATATCCTCGCAGGCAGATATCAGCATGCGCCGAAATATATAGTGGGGATCCTCGCCTGCGGATACCATCCTGGCCAGCCAGTAGAGAGCCGCATCGGGATCTGAGCCGCGGATCGATTTGATGAATGCACTGATGACATCAAAATGGTAGTCCCCTTCCTTGTCGTAGAGCACCACCTTTCGCTGTATGCTCTCTTCAGCAGCCTCCATGGTAACGGCTATCTCGCTGCCGTCCTTGGGCGGAAAGGTATCTGGGGTTGTCTCAACAGCCAGCTCCAGCGCGTTCAGCAGGCTTCTTGCGTCACCGGATGCAACATGCACAAGATGCTCCAGGGACCCCTGCTCAAAGATGACCTTCCATCTCCCGTACCCCCGTTCGCGGTCGGTGAGGGTCATCTGAGCAACGGTCATGAGGTCTGTTTCAGTGAGGGGAGTCAGCTGGAATATCCTGCTTCGGCTGACTAGCGCTCTGTTCACTTCAAAGAAGGGATTCTCCGTGGTGGCCCCGATGAGGATCACAGTCCCGTTCTCCACCCAGGGCAGCAGGGCGTCCTGCTGGCTCTTGTTCCAGCGGTGCACCTCGTCTATAAAGAGGATAGTTCTGCGCTGGTAGAGGTCCAGGTGATTTTTTGCCAGGGCTATCTCATCCCTGAGATCCTTCACGCCTGAGAGCACCGCGTTCATTGACGAGAACCTGCTCTTAGTGGTATTGGCGATCACCCTCGCAAGGGTGGTCTTTCCGGTTCCGGGTGGACCATAGAAGATGACCGAAGAGAGCTGGTCAGCCTGTATGGACCGTCTCAGGAGCCTTCCTTTGCCGACAATGTGGTCCTGCCCGATAAATTCATCCAGGGTCCTGGGCCGCATGCGGTACGCAAGGGGCTGATGAGACGTGTCATGCTGCTTGGCGAAGAGATCCATGGGCAATTATATGCATGAATGCACGGTTACTGCAACAGCATATCGGTATAGTACGCCCTGCGGAGACTATCGGGCTGCGTTTGTTTCCTGTAGTATGGGAAGCTCAAGGAGGCTCCATGGAGCGTATCGTATTGAAGGGCGGGGAGGTATTGATATTGAGACGAACGCTGAATCCCGGTGACGCGGGCAGGATCGTCTCATTTCATGGGGAAGTGTACGCCCGTGAGCACGGCATGGGTCCCATGTTTGAAGGGTACGTAGCTGTTACTGTGGGAGAGTTTGCCCAGAGACAGGGTGGGGGAAATACAAAAGAGCAGGCCCTGCTGATCTCCCGGGCAGGGACTGCTGAGCTGATCGGGTGCTGCGCGGTCATTGACGCAGGGGACCAGGCTGCCCAGTTCAGGTGGTTCCTCGTGGACACTCCTTGGAGGGGTCTGGGACTGGGAAGACAGCTGCTGCGCAGAGCAATAGAGTTTGCCCGAACGTGCGGCTACCGAAGGGTCTTCCTCTATACCGGCGATTTCCTCCCAGAGGCTGCAGGTCTCTACCTTTCTGAAGGATTCATTCTCACTGAATCGCATCCGTTTGCCGGCTGGGAACTTCATTTCACTGAACAGAAGTACGAACTTGACCTTTGAGAGACTCTTTCGTACATTACAGATGATTGTGAAAAGGAGTAGAAATATGGCAGTGACAAGACAGCATCTGGCACAGGCGGTCAGGGTGCGGGAACGCAGTCTGCTGCGCAACGTATACTTGTGGATGACCGGGGGACTTACCCTGACTGCTCTGGTCTCCTATACCGTCGCGTCATCACCGGGACTGTTCAGCACCCTCATCGGTACACCCGGCATGTTCATAGTGCTTATTGTAGCTCAGCTGGGACTGGTCATATATCTTTCGGCCAGGCTTGCAAAGATGCAGGCATCTTCGGCCGTGCTTGCATTCATCATATATGCCATGCTCAACGGGGTCACCCTTTCGGTTATCTTCTATGCATACACCGGCATTGAGATATCCCGTGCGTTTTTTACCACAGCTGCCGCATTTGCCGGAATGAGCATCTACGGCATGACGACCCGCCGGGACCTGAGCCGCATGGGCTCCTACCTTATCATGGGGCTGTGGGGCATCATTATTGCCACGCTGATCAACTTCTTCATAGGCAGCGAGACCATCTACTATCTTGTCTCCTATGTCGGTCTGTTCATCTTCCTGGGGCTTACTGCCTGGGATACCCAGGTGATACTCAGATGGAACCGCGAATACGGATCATCCATGGATGAATCAACCTATGTAAAGCTTTCCATACTGGGAGCATTGAAACTTTACCTGGATTTCATTAATATGTTCCTGTTCATCCTGCGCATTTTCGGCAGAAGAACCTAACCCTCTATGTACCGATGCTGCGGAGAATCCTCTCACCATCGTGCAGGGGATTCTTTATTTCAGGATACGTAATGGCACATCGAGAAGTTCAGGGCTCATTCATCTCCCACATAGGCATACTCTTTGCGACCTTCTTCCGCATAGGTACTTTCACCATAGGCGGCGGGTATGCCATGCTTCCACTTATCGACCGTGAGTTTGTCACCCGCAGGAAGTGGGTCACCGAAGAGGAGATGGTGGACATCATCGCGGTGGTGCAGTCCCTACCGGGAATCATTTCGGTGAATGCCTCCATCTTCATCGGGTACCAGGTGGCGGGCATCCTCGGAGCGCTTATCGCCACCATAGGGCTGATCATATCGCCGATGATAATCATTGCGCTGTTCGCCTACCTCTACATCAACCTCCAGGACAGCATCTATCTGCAGGGACTCTTTATCGGGGTCCGTTCCGGTGTTGCCGCGCTGATTCTCCTTGCTGGGATCAAACTGGGACGGAAGGTCATCAAGGACTGGATTTCACTGCTCTTTGCAGTGGTGAGCCTGGCTGCGGTGCTCTTTTTCCAGATACATGCTGCCCTGGTTATCGTATCAGCGGCATTCGCTGGGCTTATCCTCTTCGGCCTGCTGCGTGTCAGGAGAACCCCATGATATACCTGATGCTGCTGTGGACCTTTTTCCGTATCGGGATAGTCGGATTCGGAGGCGGATACGTTATCATACCCCTGCTGAAATCGGAAATTGAGCTCAACCAATGGCTCACCGCAGAAGAATTTGCAGACATTGTTGCGGTATCCCAGATGACCCCGGGCCCTATCGGCATCAATGCGGCCACCTTCATCGGCATCCGCACTGCAGGCATTCTGGGAGGGATAACCGCTACTGTGGGTATGGTGCTTCCGTCCCTCATCCTGGTGGTCATTGTCGCCCACATGATCCAGAAGTTTAAGGAGAGCACCATTGTCCAGTCCGTACTCCAGGGGATCAGGCCTGCGGTTATCGGACTTATCGCCTATGCGGTGGTCTTCTTTGCGTCCATGTCGGTGTACAGCGAGACGGTTACCAATATAAATTTCCGGGGTGCAGCCATTTTCGTCATCATCCTTGCACTCACCCTCAAGTGGAAGATACATCCCATCCTGGCTATTTTCACGTCAGCTGCCCTTGGCGTGCTGCTCTATCTTATATAGGGGATGAAGAGGTTCATACTATGAAACAGCAGCGCCCATATGTCTTCATGCTTCTCTTTGTTTCGGCCCACTTTGTCCACCATCTGCTGACAGCCATCATTCTTCCGCTTCTGCCCATGATTCGGGACTCATTTGAGCTCAGCTATTCCCAGTCCGGCATTGTCATGTCGGCTTTTGCGCTCTCCTACGGATTCTCCCAGCTTCCCGCTGGATGGATCGCTGACCGCATCGGCAGCCGGTACATGCTGCTCATCGGCATATCGGGGGTGGGCATTGCGGGATTCCTCGTAGGGATATCAACGGGATACGTGTCTCTGCTTGTCCTTCTCGTGCTTCTCGGCCTTGCTGGAGGGGCTTACCATCCCTCGGCGTCCCCCCTGATTTCAGCATCAGTACCGGAGACGAAGCGGGGCAAAGCCATCGGCCTGCACATATTCGGAGGAAGCAGCAGTCATCTTGCAGCCCCCCTGCTTGCGGTGTTCATCGCGGGTTTTCTGGGCTGGCGTGGATCATTTCTCATCATATCTATACCTGTTATCATCATCGGGGCAGTGCTCTTCATATTGCTCAACCAGTATCAGGTCACTGCCAGAAAGGTTCGGGATCCCGCTGATGCGACGGGACGGCAGAAGCTGAGGCTGGCACCTGAGATCATCATCTTTCTGGTTGCCACCTCAGCACTTGGTGCATCGGTAGGCTCCATGCTCCCGTTTGTAACCCTCTATATCGTTGATTCCTTCGGCTTCACCGAACAGGTCGCAGCGCTCTTTCTTACATTGTTCTATGCGGTTACAGTGGTATCTGCACCAGTGGGGGGACTGCTTGCCGACCGCCTGAACATCCGTGTACTCTTTAGCGTCGTTGCATTGGCTGCTGGGCCTGCGGTTTTGCTTATGGGTATGGCAATGCACTGGGTAATGATTGCTCTGCTGCTCTTCAGTCTGGCAGTCATCTCCTCCTTCCGCATGATTATGTCGGAGACTTTCTTCGTGAGCCGGGTTCCTGCTGCGCATAGGTCTACCGTACTGGGAATCTATTTTTTTGCCGGGGCTGAGGCCAGCGGCATCATATCGCCGGTACTTGGGGCCGCCATTGACCAGTGGGGCTTCACCTGGGCCTTCGGCAGTTTGGGAATCGTCCTTTTGATCGTCGCTTCAGCGTGCATGCTCCTGCTTTCCCGCTTTGACCGGGGCATGCGGCATCCCAGACCTGAGCAGGCAGCTGCCAAATAACAGCACAAACGCCGTTTCCAGTTGTTATTACGGGTCATCATTAGTCACATAAAAAAAGATGTTGGTTTATTTGCAGTACAGACAGAAATAGTAAAAAATTCTGTGCGGGAATGATGTAATTCCCGCACGTGCTGAGAACTATTTGTCAGATTCTGTCAGTCCTTTCACAAACTGCTGCTGCATGGAAAGCACGAT
>SKXS01000007.1 GCA_007128345.1 Spirochaetia bacterium | reverse complement strand
CTTGCAAGCTTAGCCGACTCCTTCATGAGATCCGGGGTGACGCTGAAGGGGCTGCAGGGTGAGAGAACCACCTTGCGCATGGCGAACTCGCCTGTGTCATGGAACTGCTCAATAACCCGCAGGGAATCTTCGAGGATGACCGACGCATCCTGCACCACGGAATCAGGAGGCAGCCCCCCGTTCTTCCTGGAGAGGGACATGGAGCCCCGGCTGGGGCTGAAGCGCATGCCCAGCGTATCTGCGGCCTCAAACTGCAGGGCCATGATGTCCGCTGAGATTCCCCTGGGGTAGAGGTAGTGGTGGTCCGTGGTGAGGGTGCACCCCGTCTTCAGGAGCTCACCCATGGCGAGCAGGGATGATGCACTCACCGCTTCAGCATCCACATGCTTCCAGATTTCATAGAGGTGCACCAGCCAGTCGAAGAGCTTTGCATTCTGCACCTCGGGTATGTTGCGGGTAAGCGCTTGGTAGAAGTGGTGGTGGGTATTCACCATCCCAGGAATTACGACATGATGGGAACAGTCAATCACCCGGGCTCCCGGAGGAGCGGCCAGCCCCTTGCCGATTGTGGTGATCAGATTGTTTTGCACGAGCAGGTCATACCCGCTGTGCTCCCCTTCCCCGTCGCCTTGGTAGAGATGGTAAATATTCTTCAGCAGCAGCGCTGACATAGCTCACCCTCCTTGCATAAGCAGATCGATCCATCGCCTCAGCAGGTTCAGTGACGCCTGCAGGCGGTAGACAGCTTGTGACCGCTGGTCATCGATGGGAATAATATGCGGTCGGTATGCGTCGACAATGCCCTCCGTTTCCCGGCTCAGCTGGTCAAGGGTCATTCCCCTCACCTGCGCTTCCAGGTCCCTCCTGCGTATCACCACGGGGCCGACAGCACCGAAGGCAGCCCTGAAATCCTGGACCCTGTGCTCATGCACCGTTGCCATGGCGCTCAGCGAGAGCTTGGAGAGGGCATTCGCCTTTCGGGTTCCCACCTTCCGGTACCAGTACCGATCTGGCTGATCGGCAGGAACTACAATCTCACGTATAAACTCATCACTTTTCATGACCGTCTTTCCTGGTCCGGTGATGAACTCTTCGAGCAGTAGGGTCCTCTCACCGGAGAGGGAGGCAAGCACTACCGATGCGTCAAGTGCTATGAGGGAGCATACTGCGTCACCCGCAGGGGACGCGTTGCCGATATTGCCCGCCAGGGTTGCCAGGTTGCGCAGCGGGGGGGAGGCCATGAGCATCACCGTCTCGGAAAGCATCGGGTGGACATGTTCGCTGACGCCGATATCGCTTAAGAGCGCGGAGGCTCCGATATGCGTACCTGAGCTGTCCATGCTGATCTGCCTGAGCTCCTCAAGGTGACCGAGAAACAGCACCGGATGCGGCAGCTTCGGCAGGGTGCCCGCCTGGGCCCGGAAGCGCACCATCAGGTCCGTACCTCCGGCAAAGGGAATTGCCCCGGTCTCCCTGCGCAGCTCCAGGGCTTCTGAGAGGCTTTTCGGATAGTAGGAATCTGTCATAGGCCCTCTCCCTCCCTGGAGGCGAGAATCACGCCCCTGACAATCGCATCGTATCCGGTGCACCTGCAGAGATTGCCTGAGAGTCCCTCACGGACCTCAGCTTCACTTGGACGGGGATGCTCGGCAAGCAGGGATGCGGCAGCCATGACCATGCCGGGCGTGCAGAATCCGCACTGCACCGAGCCTGACTGGACAAAGGCATCAATGATGCGCTTCCCCTGTTCGCTCTCCCGAAGACCCTCCAGGGTAACAATCTCGCACCCCTGGATGCTCCCCACCGGAACCATGCATGAGTTGACTACTCTGCCGTCCTTGAGCACCGAACAGGCTCCGCACTCTCCCTCGCCGCACCCCTCCTTGGCTGCGGTCATGCTGAAGTCCTCCCTCAGCACATCCAGCAGCCTCCTGGTGCCGGGAGATGTGATGGTAACTTCAGTTCCGTTGAGGCGAAAGGTGATGCTATCCATGGGTTTTCAGCTCCATGATGTATTCCGGGGTAACCGGGATGCGGCTCACCGTACGGTCTACCGCATGCTGCACGGCCATTGCGTAGGACGCAGCCGCCCCGTCGAAGACCAGCTCCCCCAGTCCCTTTGCGCCAAAGGGTCCGTACGGGTAGGGATTTTCCACCAGTTCACTGTACACCCCGGGAAAATCGAGGGTGGTGGGAATAATGTAGTCAGCCATTGTGTGCTGGAAAAACTTCCCGTCCTTGAGCTCCAGTTTCTCCAGGCTTCCGTACCCGAGCGCCTGGATAACCCCGCCGGTCACCTGACCGTGAACTATTGCCTCGTCTATGGCCTTCCCGATCTCATGGATCGTCCAGACACCCAGGGTCTCCACTTCGCAGGTGTCGGGATCAACTGCCGTCTCGATAACACAGATGCCCCAGCCGTATGCGGGATACGCGTCCCCCTGAAGCGTTTCCTGGTCCCAGTGGCATCCCGGAGGCTGCGTGTAGGCCGCTTCGCTCTCCTGTGCTCCCGGCTCATGAAGCTTATGCTTCAGCTGCTCGGCGGCCAGCTGCACCAGGCGGCCCACTATCATGATGGATCGTGACGCCACCGTAGGGCCTGAGTCCGGAACCCGGTCGGTATCAGGATCGGCAAGCAGAATGTCCCGGTAGTCACAGTCAAGCACCTGGGCCGCAATCTTGCGGAAGGTGGTCTGGAGTCCCTGCCCCATTTCTACGTTGGAGAGCAGTATCTCCACTATGCCGTCATCCCGCTTCACCATACGCACCCGGGCCTTGATGATATCCTGCTCACCGCTGCCGGTGAATCCTCCCCCGTGGAGATAGAAGGCAGCCCCCATGCCCCTGCCGCTGCCTGGAGCATAGCGGCTCTTTTTCTCATGCCACCCCGAGACCTCGGCTATGCGCTGCCACATCTCATGGAGCTTCACCGTTTCATGGATTGTGCCGTTTGTGATGGTCCTGCTCCCCTTGGATACCATGAGGGAACGCTTGAGCTCCACCTCATCCATGCCGATCTCCCGGGCGATGTGGCTCATGTGCAGCTCCGCTGCGATAATCCCCTGGGGCGCACCGAATCCCCGGAAGGCGTCCGAAGGTATTGTGCTGGTTGCTACAGCCCTGCCGCGCAGCTGTACATTGGGTATGTCGTAGACGCTGTTAGAAGAGAAGATGAGGCGCTGCAGCACCACCGGCGAGCAGCTCTCGTACGCTCCGGCATTGATACGTGCATCAATATCCATGCCGATGATGCGGTTTTCACTGTCCAGGGCGGTTTTGAAGATGACCTGGCTCGGATGCCGCTTGGTGGAGTAGCACATATCTTCTTCCCGGTCAAAGATCACCTGAACCGGACGGTGCACCTTGGTCACTGCCACCGCAGCCGCAGAAGCGATGATATCGGGGAAGTGCTCCTTTCCCCCGAAGCCTCCTCCAGTGACTGCCTGCCTCACGATGATATCATCCAGGCTCCGGTTCAGCGACGGGGCAACCGCCTTGCGGATATAGAAGGGGCACTGGCATGACGCGTGGATGACGATTTTCCCGTCCTGCTCCTCCACGGTAATGCCCTGGGGCTCCATATAGACATGCTCCTGAAACCCCGTCTCAATGACGTCCTCTATGACCCGATGCGCCCGGGAAAAGGCGCTTTCAGGATCCCCCTTAACCAGGCAGTAGTCCGCAAACAGGTTGTCATCACCGTGGAGGGCTCCTCCCCTGCATGCAAGTCCCTCCTCAATAGTGAAGGCCGCCTCCTGCTCCCGGTAGGTCACCCTGACGGCATCGGCTAGGGCAATCAGCTGTTCCCGGTCAGGACCGACAAGGATGCCGATAGTCTGGCCGTAGAAGCGCACTTCGCTGTTAGTGAAGACCGGCCAGTCCTCTTTGATCATGTGGATGCGGTTTCTTCCCCCTTCGGGTATGTCTCCCTCGCTGATAAACCAGAAGCCCTCAGGAAGTTCGGGAACATCAATATCGAGGATAGTGCCCCGGCTTATGGAGGTCCGCACGAGCTTGCCGTAGCACACGCCCGCAACGGGGATATCTGCTATGTATCGGGTGATGCCGGCCGCCTTGTCGTATGCATCCACCCTGGGTACTGATCTGCTGATGCCCGTGGTCATCTGCACCTCCTCCCCTTCAATATACTAACCCTGCGCTTTAAGCGCATAGGGAAGCATGGCATAAAAAGCTGAGCAGACCTCAAGGTCGTCAATCCTGTTGACTTCGTTGGGGGCATGGGCCTGGGACTCGTCTCCGGGGCCGAAGCCTATTGCCGGAATCCCGTGGCGCCCCGTGGTGGCCACAAGGTTTGTGGAGAAGGTCCATTTGTCCACCGCCGGTTCCCTGCCGTAGAGTTCGGCAAAGGCACGCTTCCCTGATGCAACGAGTTCGTGGCTTTCGGGAATCTTCCAGGTCGGGAAGTAGAGCTCCTGGGAATACGGTGTCTGCCTCCACCCCAGCTTGTCATAGCGGGGCATGGTCACCTCAATTGACTCCGGATCATCCCCGGTGGCTTCAGCCATAACCTGCTTTACCTGACTGATTGCCAGTTGGGCATCCTCTCCCCAGGTGAGCCTCCGGTCAAGGTAGATCATCGCACGGTCGGGCACCGCGCACTGCGACGGTCCCTTCACCTCAACCTGGGAGACCACAATAGTCCCCTTGCCCAGGAAGTTGTCCTCGTCACTTTCAAGTCTGTCGTTGAGTTCCTCCACGGCAAGGACGGCCCGGGCCGCCTTGTAGGCGGCGCTCACCCCCCGCTCCGGGGCAGACCCATGGGAAGAGACACCCTTGAGCCGGGCGACCATCTCCATGCGTCCCCGGTGTCCCCGGGTAAGCCTGCAGCTCGTCGGTTCAGTGGATACCACGTAGTCGGGCTTCAGTCCCTCCTCTTCTATGAGGTACTTCCAGCACATCCCGTCGCAGTCCTCCTCCATGACGGTGAAGGTGAAGTATACGGAGTATTCCCCGTCGTAGCCGAGCTCCTTGAGCATCCTGATGGCCGTGACCATGGAAGCGGCCCCGCCCTTCTGGTCGGACGCCCCCCTGCCCTTCACCAGTCCGTCTGCTATCTCCCCGCTGAAGGGATCAAGGGCCCACTGGTCGGGATCGCCCACCTCAACGGTATCGATGTGGGCATCAAAGGCTAGCAGCTTGCTTCCCCGTCCCACCCGGGCGATGACGCTGCCCAGGCCGTCGATGCGCACCTCGTCGCACCCCGCATCACGGCACATCTGTTCAATGAGCCTGCAGACATCCTCCTCCCGGCTGCTGTATGACTTTACCTGGATCATGCGCGATAGCACCCGGGCGGTATCCATCCGGTATCGCGAAGCAAGCTCAAGTATATCATGTGATCGTGCCATAGCATGTACTCCTTACTGTATTGATGTCACGGGCGAAGTGACTCCATGCGCTTCCACATGGACGCGGCGCATGATCTGGCCTTTGCATACACTGCATCGACGTCAAAGGGGAACGTGCGGTCCTCCATGACCACCCTCCCGTTGATCACCACGGTATGCACAGACGATGCGTCCATGCCGAAGACCAGGTGCCCCGGAATGTTTTCTGCCGTCAGGGGAGTGGGGCTGCGGTAGCCGCACAGGATGATGTCAGCGGCGTACCCTGCCTCAAGCCGGCCGAACTGCCTGCCCCAGTAGCGGCTGAGGATTTCATTGCCCCCAGACAGGGCACGGGTGAAGTGATCGGGACCGAGGTCTCCCCCCGCATCCCGGTGCTTGAAGTAGGCAAACTTGAGCTCCTCGAACATGTCGGCCCCTATGCCGTCGGTACCCAGGGCCAGGTTGGCCGCCTCACCGATATGGTGCTGGTATCCCACACGGTTGTTCATATTCGACCGCACGTTGTGGATAAGGAAGGCATCCCGGCTGTTGATGGTGCTGATCTCCTCCCTTGAGAGGTGCACCCCATGGACCAGGAGGGACCTGCTGTCCAGGAGTCCCCGATCATCCAGGCGGCTGATGCAGTCCACACCATGGCGGTGGTGAGAGCAGGACACATCATAGGCATCTTCCGCCACATGGATGTGCAGTCCCCTGCCGGTGCGACGAACTGCGTCAGCGAGGAGCTCCAGGCACGCATCATCCAGGGTAAAGGGTGCGTGGGCTCCCACGGCTGCCTCCATGAGGCCGGACCATGCGCCTGACTGCCTCTCCCTGTCGATGCGGGAGATGAAGGAGAGATTTTCCTCTATCCCCGCCGCAGCTTCCCTGATGCCGCCGTTGCGGTCGGTGACCTCGTAGCAGGTCATGCCGCGCAGGCCTGCCTCCTCGAATCCCCTCCTCACCGCATCCAGGGAACCCGCAATGCAGGAGGGGCTTGCGTGATGATCGATCACTGAGGTGGTTCCGCGGCTGATTGCCTCGATGGAGCTCACCAGCGAGCTTAGG
>SKXS01000263.1 GCA_007128345.1 Spirochaetia bacterium | reverse complement strand
AGTATGTTCCCCCTAATGAGCAATCCATCGGATCGGCACTGCTCCACATGGATGGGAGGCCGGATGTCATCATCGGCATCGGCTCAGGGACAGTCAACGACATAGGTAAAATTGCTGCATCCATTACCGGGCTTCCGTATATCTCAGTTGCCACAGCACCTTCCATGGACGGGTATTCCTCACCTACCTCGTCGTTGATCATAGACGGCAGCAAGATCTCCATTGCAAGCACCCCCCCGTCGATCATCATCGCCGATACCGATATTCTGCGGGAGGCGCCCAGGCAGATGCTGATGGCAGGAATCGGCGACATGATTGCCAAATACATCAGCATATGCGAATGGAGAATATCCCATCTCATTACCGGGGAGTACTACTGTGAAACCATAGCCGATATGATGCGCAAAGCCGCCTCTGCCTGTCTCGGCTGCGCTGAAGGGGTCATGAAGCGGGATCCCCGGGCCGCAGCAGAAGTGACCCATGGCCTGATCCAGTCGGGGATCGCCATGATGTACGCAGGTATTACGAGACCCGCTGCGGGGATGGAGCACTACTTTTCGCACCTGTGGGACATGCGATCCCTGTCGCTCCATACACCCCACAGCCTTCATGGGATACAGGTATGCGTCGGCACCATGCTGACCCTGCGCGTATACGATATGATCAGAGATATCAAGCCGTCACGGGAGAAGGCCCTCTCATATGTGCGGGGGTTTGACCGTCTGCAGTGGGAAGCATGCCTGCGCTCGCTTCTCGGATCAGCTTCCGATCAGCTCATTGAACGGGAACAGGCGGAAGGGAAATACAGCATAACCGCCCATGCACAGCGCCTTGAGAGAATCCTTCATGTGTGGCCGGAGATACTTCAGATCATTGATGAGGAACTGCCTTCCACGGAGCATATGGTCAGGACCCTGCAAGGGATCGGCCTTCCGGTTTCACCTGAGGATATCAAGGTGAGCAGAGAGCTGGCCCAGCTATCCTTCAAGGCCACCAAGGATGTGCGCAACAACTACATCGCCTCGCGCCTTCTGTGGGATATAGGGATGCTTGATGAAGTTGCCATGAGGCTGTGAGGGTACGTTACCGGGTCCTTTCGTCCCTGGTCAAAAGTCGATCCAGGGAAGCACAGACAGATTCCATGAGCACTTCAACAGCCATGTCCCTGATTTGCGCGAGCGCCTGGTAGACGTACACCACATTGCCCGGATGGTTCGGCCTGCCCCGCATCGGTTCGGGAGAGAGGTAGGGGCTGTCGGTTTCCGCAAGCAGGAACTCCAGGGGGACCGCTTGCGCAGCCTGCCTGAGGCCTGAGTTCCTTCTATAGGTAAGGTTCCCTGCAAATGATACATGCATGCCCAATGCGGCTGAGCGCTCGGCGGTCTCAGCATCTGAAGAGAAACAGTGCATGATACCGCCTGCTTCGGGGCGTATCTCCTCAAGGGCTTTGAAAATCTCACGGTCCGCTTCACGGTTGTGGATGATCACCGGGAGATCCAGTGCACGGGCCGCCTCCAGCTGCATGCGAAACAGCTGCATCTGATCTTCCAGTGTCCCGTGGTTCCGGTATCTGTCAATCCCGCATTCTCCGACTGCGCATATGGTGCCGTTGCGTGCCCACCGGTAGAGTTCATCCATGGACTCTTCGAGTGCTTCCAGGCTGTGATTCCGCAGGCATCCGGGATGGATGCCCCCTGACAGGCGTATCCCCGGCACCCCTTCAAGCACATCCCTGCGCAGGGGGATATCGTCCGGGTGGGTGCCCGCATCTATGCCCCCGGCAAACCCCGACAGCTTCAGTTCATTGAATATGTCATATGCGGGAGTCTCTTTAGGCAGAAAGTGGAGGGTATGGAAGTGGGTGTCTACATACTGCATGGCAGACTACCTGGGGAGCGTCTTGATAAGCGCGTAGAGCTGATCCCTGAACTTTTCCGGGGAAAAATCAGGATCGTTTTTAATGATCCCTCCCGCCATGTGTGCGTGCCCGCCGCCGAACCCTGTTGGTTCGATGAGGGCCTTCACGATCTCCGCCGCATCCCATCCGGTCTTTTCGCTTCTCGCGGAGATGCTGTATGATCCGTCATTCCTTGCCGCTAGGACCACAAACCGGACTTCCTGGATGCCCAGGCAGAAGTCAGCGAGGATTCCCATGAGATTCTGTTCGCACCCCTGGGGAATGAAACAGAAGCAGCACAAGTCGGCGATGATGAGGTGCTTCAAAAGATACCGGAAGTAGGGGAGGTCTGATGACTGGATCTTGTTGCGGACATGGATGCTCATGTATTCCCGGTCAGCGATGGGATAGCACTGGTTGATCAGCTCAATGTCCTGCTTGCTCACACCGCGGGTCAGAAACGAGGTATCGATGTAGAGGCCTGCAAGGAATGCGGTAGCCACATTCTTGGACATCTCCACCTGGGCTTCGCGATAGTACGAGGCAATGATGGTTGAGCACGAACCGTAGTCCGGCCGGATATCCACGAAGGGAGCATTGGGGAGTTTTCCGGACTCCATCGGGTGGTGATCGATCACAGCGACCACTGTGCTGCCGAGGTCCCGGATGTTCCGGTTTCCAGGACATCCGTCCACGATGATGAGCTGATCGTCTTTAGAGGTCGTGCACACCGATGACTGCTCAGCGGGGATGGCGAGGATTGACATGAAATCCTGCAGGTCTCCCCGTATGATGGAACCGGAATAGATGATCACCGCGGAGTACCCGTGGTATTTCAGCAGCTGCTGCAGTCCGTAGGCGCTTGAGAGCGCATCATGGTCCGGGAAGTCATGGGTCTGGATATACAGAGGTCTCTGGTGATCCAGCACATAAAGAAGCTGGAAAAATGATGCCATTTGCAATTCCTCGTACTCAAAGCCCAGTGCTCATATGAAGACCGCGGGCAGTTTTCGCACGTTTCAATTTTCGCCAAATATCCTAATTTGTCAAGCAGGGTATAACGAAGTTCTGCTGCCGTTTGCTTCCCGGCAGTGGCACCCCAGCGATGCGGTGTTGTGGATTGCTGAATCCACAATGACTCCTGCAGTGCACACACCGTGACGGAGCTCGATGATGTCGCGGTTGAGCCGGGCTTCGTGGTAGAACGAAAGGATCCTGTGGGCGTAATAGGCAATATCAGCTCGGGCGCGCTGGAGTCCCTTTGTCGTCCTGATAATCCCGCAGTAGTTCCAGAGGGTCATCTGGATTGCCCTGAAGTCCTGCTGCAAAAACAGCGGGTCAAACCGGACTGTATGCTTCGGGGTTTCCCAGTCGGGGATGTGTGCCAGCCGGCGGGAGTCTATGGGCGAGAAGCTGTCCCGGATGTCCGCTGCGGCGAGGTGGGCCCAGAGCAGCCCCTCAAGCAGCGATGTGGAGGCAAGCCTGTTCGCTCCGTGCAGTCCCGTGCAGGATGCCTCGCCGATGGCGTAGAGGTTTTTCAGCGAACTTCTTCCGCTGCAGTCGCTCTTAATGCCGCCGCAGAAATAGTGGGCCGCGGGAACCACTGGAATCGGTTCCCGGGTGATGTCGATACCGCCTTCCAGACAGGTTTCATAGGTATTGGAAAACCGCTTTTCAATCGGTTCAGACCCCCGATAGGTGTGAGCCAGGTCAAGGAGCATGTATTCTTTCCCCTGCTGGCGCATACGGTCATAGACTGCCCGGGAGACAACATCCCGCGGGGCCAGGTCGCCGAGGGGTGAGTATGCATCCATAAATGCATGCCCCTGATGGTCTACAAGGCGAGCCCCCTCTCCTCTGATCGATTCAGAAATGAGAAACCGCTTGATGTCCTTGTGATAGAGCGCTGTGGGGTGGAACTGGACATACTCCGCATTGATGACGTCAGCTCCGGATCGGTAGGCCATGCTGATGCCGTCGCCGGTTGCGGAGGGTGGATTGGTAGTATGCTGATAGAGATTCCCGATACCTCCGGAGGCTATCACCACCCGATGGGCAAGGACAGTCTTTACTTCACCTGTGCTGTTGTCAAGCACGTACAGTCCCATTACCTCCCGGGGACGGTATTTTTCCTGCATGTCCCGGGAGTGGTGATTGTTGGTGATCAGGTCTATAGCTGTATGGCCGGTATGCACGGCAACCCCGAGACGCCCGGCATAGGAGGTAAGCCCTTTCTGGACGGCCTCTCCCGTGTGGTCCCTATAGTGCACAATTCGTGCGGCGCTGTGGGCTGCTTCGGTGGTGTAGTCAGGATTTCCCTGGGCATCGGTACTGAATGCAATGCCGGCCTCATCAATCAAAAATGAGAAGACCAGCCCAGGGCCTTCCCGGCTGAGAAGCTCAATGGCCTCCCTGCGTCCAGCCCTGCAGCCCGCCTCCCAGATGTCCTGGGCAAGCGTTTCGGGAGTGTCGCCGCTCTTTTCTGCAATAATGCCCCCCTGGGCGTACAATGTCGCTGTTTCATCGACTTCACTGCTTTTTGTGAACACAGCGCAGTCAAGACCATGTTTTGTGAGCATGATCGCACAGCTGAGTCCTGCGATGCCTGATCCGACTATGACCACGTCATATACGCGGCTCATAGCTTTACTCCGTCGGTGATCTGTATCATGGTCTCAAGAGCTCTGCGTGCTCCCCGGGCAACCTTATCGTCCACGGTTACCTCGCGCCGCAGCGGTATGCCGCGGTCATGATGGTCCAGGACTTCCCTGAGGGTGCTCAGCAGGTTTGAAAGGGATGTCCTGCACATATCTTCGCACGGTGATTCACGCAGAGGCACAATAATCTTGTCCGGATGCTCGGATGCCAGTCGGTGCACAAAGGTGCTCTCTGTGCCGATGCCAATGACGCTGCCGGCGGGAGCTGAGGAGACTGCCCTGAGGATATGATCGGTGGATCCGATCATGTCGGCCATGAGGGCCACCTCTTCCATGCACTCGGGATGGACCATGACTATGGATTCAGGATGCCGCGTCCTGAATGCGGCCACATCTTCAGGAAGGAAATGCTGGTGAACCTCGCACCAGCCGTCATAGAGGAACATGCGGGCCAGCTTCTCGTCTCCCTGGCATGCCAGAGAAAAATCACTGGAGACCATGGCTGTGCTTTGGGGAGCCATATGGAGCATCTTCGCGGTGTGTCTGCCCAAATGCTGGTCCGGAAAGAAGAAGATGCTCCTGCCTTCCTCCAGGTACTCCCTTACCACCTTGACGGCATTGCTGCTGGTGCAGACGCTGCCTCCCCGCTCTCCCGCAAGGCTCTTGGCTTCGCTCGAGGAATTCATGTATACCACCGGTACCGGGGCAGCTCCAGTGATGTCCTCGATTAGCTGGAGCACGGCAGCTGCCTGCCTGCGGGTAATCATGTCTGCCATGGGGCATCCCGCATCAAGACGGGGAAGGAGCACATGCTGGCCGGGCTTGGCGAGCACCCGTGCGCTTTCTGCCATGAACTGCACACCGCAGAAGATGATGTAGGCAGCGGAACTTGATGCGGTGCTGACTGCCAGGCCGTAGGAGTCCCCCACAATATCTGCGCAGGCAATAATGTCAGGATGCTGGTAATGATGTGCGGCTATGGTCACCTGACTCCCGAGGAAGTCACGAATCGCCTTAACTTCACTGATCATGTCGGAGTTTTCCATCGTTGCCTCCCGCTTTTCTTTAAGGAAAAATCAAATGCCTTGACAGTATGGGTGAGTTCACCGAAGGAGATGCAGTCAACTCCTGCATCGGCAAGCTCCTGTATGCGTTCTCTGCTCATATTGCCGGATGCTTCAATTTCCGCTCTCCCCGAGATACGCTTCACTGCCTCACAGATGACGGAGATATCCATGTTGTCGAGCATAATGCGGTCTGCGCCGCAGGACAGGGCTTCGGTCACCTCCGGGAGGTTTCGGGTCTCAACCTCGATGAAGTACATATCTCCCCATCGACGTTTCACCGCCTGCACAGCCTGGGTGATGCCCCCCGCCGCGTCAATGTGGTTGTCCTTGATAAGCACCATGTCATAGAGTCCCCTCCGGTGGTTTTCCCCTCCGCCGCAGGCTACGGCGTATTTCTCCAGCTCCCGGAGACCCGGGATAGTCTTGCGGGTATCCATGATGCGTACCCTGCCGCCGGATTGGCGGACAAATGCATGGGTTTTCGTCGCGATCCCGCTGAGGTGTGAGAGGAAGTTGAGTGCCGTACGTTCGGCAGCAAGAATTGATGATACTCTCCCGGTAATGGAGGCAACCGTATCTCCTTTTGCAAGACGGTCCCCGTCCTGCTTATGCAGCGTAACGGTGATTCCCGGATCAATGCGTGCGCATACGGATATACAAACCCGGGTGCCGCAGAGAATACCGGTATCCTTGGACGTAACCGTGAAACTGCCGGTCTCTTTGCCGAATATTGCCTCGCTGGTGACATCACCCGCATCACCGAGGTCTTCCTGAAGTGCCAGGTCTATGAGGTCCATGGCGCATTGTACCATGGGTTGT
>SKXS01000046.1 GCA_007128345.1 Spirochaetia bacterium | reverse complement strand
GCACGCACCTCAGGGATGTTGGTATCAGTCCTGCGTGAGTAGAGAAGCGGTCCGACGGGATGCGCGGTAAGCTCACCGGTCATGCGCACTGCGGCTTCCCAGGCGTGTGTATTGGCCTCCTCCCAGGTAACCCCGGGGTCGGCCCACCTTGCGTACAGTTCTCCCGGAAGCAGCAGCGGCATCCTGAGCTTCTCGTTATGGATGTCAGCGATAATGCCCGCTGCAGGAAGCGTGAGAACCGTAAAGGTGCTGATTTCCAGTCCTGGATTGGCATCCCAGAGCCCGGCCAGGGCAAAAGGCCTGCCGTCCTTCCGGCGGATGTAGAACGGATAGCTTTTTCCTTCATATCGGTGCGGCTCAAAAAAACCGTCCACAGGGATGATGCATCGTCGGGCATTCACGAGACTTCTGAAGGACGGGAGCTGGTGGGCAGTCTCGCTGCGTGAGTTGAGCGTCTTGGTCCGTATGGATCGGGCATCTTCCTGTGTCTTCGCCCAGAACGGGACCAGCCCCCAGCGAACAGCCAGCGCCCGACTGCTGTCTCCTGCAGGTATGACAGGCCATGCCGGATGCGTGAACCCCGAAGCCTGGTAGGCGCTATATCCTTCTATTTCCTCAAAGAGCGCGGAAAATTCCTCTTCAAGCTCCCAACGCTCTCTGACCAGAGACATAGTGAAGCACATACCCTATAGTATGATATGCCTGCATCGAGCGCAACCAAAAACAATTCGGTAAATGCAGGAAATACACAATAGGCAATGGTGAAAACCACTGAGATTTGGTACACTTCGCATATGGCTCGCTACCAATGGAGGCAGAGATGGCACAAGAGACACAGCATGCATGGACCATAGCGGAAGCAAACACCCTCTATGGAATCCGCGAATGGGGAAACGGGTATTTCGGTATTGATGACTCCGGTGAGGTCTACGTCACCTTGAACCGCGACGTACCCACATCAACCATAAGTCTGCTCAAAATAGCTAAGGGCCTCCAGGAGCGGGGTCTGAAACTGCCGGTGCTGCTTCGATTCAGTGATATCCTGGATGACCGTATCAAGTACATAAACGAAAGCTTCCTCAAATCCATGAAGGAGGCCGGCTACCGTGGCACCTATCGGGGAGTCTACCCTATCAAGGTCAATCAGCAGCAGCAGGTCATTGAAGAGATAGCCCACTACGGCAAGCAGTATCACCACGGTCTGGAGACAGGCAGCAAGGCTGAACTCATTGCTGCCCTGGCATACATGGATGACCCGAAGGCGTTTGTCATATGCAACGGGTACAAGGATGAGGAGTACGTGGACTTGGCCCTGAGAGGACTCTCCCTGGGCATCCAGACCGTACTGGTGGTGGAGATGCCGGGGGAGACTGAACTCATCCTTGATCGGGCGCGCGCGCTGAACATCAAGCCGATCATCGGGCTCCGTATGAAGCCCTCCACCATAGCCGGCGGGCACTGGACCGAGTCCGGGGGAGACCGCAGCGTCTTTGGGCTCAATACGACCCAGGTCATGCAGGCGGTTGATGTCCTCAAACGGGAAGGAATGCTGGACTGCCTGAAGCTGCTGCACTACCATCTGGGATCCCAGATACCCAACATCCATGCTATCCGCATAGGAGCAATTGAGGCTGCCAGGTTCTACGCCGGCCTGGTCGCGGAGGGAGCTCCCATGGGGCTGCTGGACATCGGCGGCGGGCTGGCCATCGACTACGACGGGAGCCAGACCAATTCCAGCAGCAGCAGGAACTACTCCATGAAGGAGTACTGTGACGACATTGTGGAAGTGGTCTTGGGCATCTGCAACGAAACGAATATTGAGCATCCCACCCTCATCAGCGAATCAGGCCGGGCCTTGGTCGCCTATTACTCGGTACTGCTGCTCAACATACTGGACACCAATGCCTTCAGCACAGAATTGAACTTGGATGACATTACCCCGGAAATGCGCCCCGCGCTTGAAAACCTGCTCTACGTAAAGCGGACGCTGAATCCGAAGAACACCCAGGAGTGCCTCAATGACCTCAACTACTACCGGGAGGAGATCAGGACCAAGTTCCTCTACGGGTCGGTGAATATGCGGGAGCGGGCCATGGCTGAGCATATTTACTGGTCCATAATGGCGGACATCTTCAAAATTTCACGGGAGCAGGACTACATTCCCCCGGAGCTGAGGGACCTTGAGTACCATCTTTCAGATATCTACTACGGGAATTTCAGCGTCTTCCAGTCACTTCCTGATGTATGGGCAATTGACCAGCTCTTTCCCATTATGCCGATCCATCACCTGGAGGAGCAGCCTTCCCGCCATGCCATTCTCGCTGATATCACATGCGACTGTGACGGCAAAATTGACAAGTTCATCGGAAGGCCTGAGATCAACCGGACCCTCCCCCTCCATGCCCTGCCGGATGACGAGGACTACATCCTCGGCGTCTTCCTGGTAGGCGCCTACCAGGAGACATTAGGGGATCTCCATAATCTCCTGGGGGACACCAATGTGGTGAGCGTCACCTACGATGAACAGGGGACGGTGGTGCTGCACCATGAGCTGGACGGGGATACCGTTGCGGATGTGCTGAGCTATGTCGAGTACGATCCCAAACATCTGGAATCCCTGGTACGCATGAAAGCCGAAGCTGCAGTTCGTGAAGGAAGGATTACCACTCACCAGAGAAGGAAGATCATCACGGCATACACTGCAGGATTGCGGGGATACACCTACTATGAAACTGATCAGGAGGACTGAGATGAGGAAGAAACGGCTTGCTGTCATAGGCGCTGGAGGCGTCGGTAATGTAGTGGTGCAGAAGTGCGCGCGTATGGATGACATATATGAGGAAATGCTTCTGGCCAGCAGGACACAATCCAAGTGCGACCAGATCGCAGCCAGATCCGGTCCGGTGCCGGTGCAGACTGCCAGGGTAAACGCGGATGAGGTCTCTGAAGTGGTTTCGCTCATTAAGGATTTCAAGCCTGATGTGCTTATCAACGTGGCACTGCCCTACCAGGACCTCTCCATCATGGACGCATGCCTCGCTACCGGAGTGCACTACCTGGATACGGCTAACTACGAACCGCCGGAGATTCCCAAGTTCGAGTACTCATGGCAGTGGGCCTACCGGGAACGATTTGCCGAAGCAGGAATCATGGCATTGCTCGGGTGCGGCTTTGATCCAGGGGTAACCAGCGTGTTCACCGCATACGGGGTGAAGCACTACCTTGATGAGCTGCATTACCTGGACATCGTTGACTGCAATGCGGGAGATCACGGCAGAAGCTTTGCGACCAACTTCAATCCTGAGATCAACATCAGGGAAATTACCCAGAAGGGTCGCTACTGGGAGGACGGGAAGTGGGTTGAAACCCTTCCGCTTGAAATCCACCAGAGCGTGGACTACCCCCGCATCGGACAGCGGGAATCCTATCTCCTCTACCATGAAGAGCTTGAGTCGCTGGTAAAGAATTTTCCCTCCATCAAGCGGGCACGGTTCTGGATGACCTTCTCAGAAAACTACATCACCCACCTGCGGGTCTTGCAGAACGTAGGCATGACCAGCATAGAACCGGTTGACTTCGAGGGAATAGCCATACAGCCGCTTCAGTTCCTTAAGGCGGTACTGCCTGAGCCTGCATCACTCGGCGAGGGGTATGCAGGGGAGACCTCCATCGGCTGCCAGATGCGGGGCATACAGGACGGCAGCGAGCGGACCTGCTACATATTCAACAACTGCAGCCATCAGGAGGCGTACCGGGATACCGGCGCACAGGCGGTTTCCTACACAACTGGAGTACCCGCTGCCATAGGTGCACGACTTATGGCAACCGGTGCCTGGCTGGAGCCGGGTGTCTGGAACATTGAAGAATTCGACCCCGACCCCTTCATGGAACTGCTCCCGGTCTACGGCCTCCCCTGGGAGATTATCATAGACGGGCCCCTGGCCTTCGAAGATCTGCCGGAATCCTCAGATGACTGACCTGCGTGAAGTTCCACGGACACCGGCCTTTGTGCTGGAAATGGATGCCTTCAGGAAAAACCTCGGAACTATTGCGGGGATCCAGATGTCCTCAGGCTGCAGCTTCCTCATGGCCCTCAAGGGATTTGCCATGCACCGGATGTTTCCGGACGTTGCTGAAGTCGTCAGGGGGGCTGCGGCCAGTTCGCTTTATGAGGCACTGCTGGCCGCAGAGTACTTCAGCGAGGTGCACGCCTATGCTCCTGCATACAAGCCTGAAGATTTTTCCCGCATAGCGCCTCTGTGCACCCATGTGAGCTTCAATTCACTGCATGAGTATGAAGTTCACCGGCATCAGCTCACGCATGCAGCTGCCGGGCTGCGGATCAACCCCAGGTATTCTCCCGTCGAGACAGATCTCTACAATCCCTGCGTACCGGGATCACGGCTGGGCATTGAATCTGAAGACCTTCCTCACCTGCCTGAAGGAATTACCGGTCTGCACTCGCACAACCTCTGCGAAAGCGGAGCTGATGCCCTTAAGATCACCATCAGTAAAATCGAGACGCGGTTCGGCCGCCTGCTGGATGGAGTGTCCTGGATCAACCTTGGCGGCGGGCATCTGGTTACACGAAAAGGCTATGACATCCCGATGCTGCTGGATACCCTGCGGGGTTTCCAGACCAGGCATCCCCACATTCAGGTGATACTCGAGCCCGGTGCCGCGTTTGCCTGGGAGGCGGGCGTGCTGGTGGCTCAGGTCATCGATATCACGGCCTCTTCAGGGGTTCCCACTGCCATGCTCGATACGTCCTTTGCCGCCCATATGCCCGACTGCCTTGAGATGCCCTATACCCCAAGAATCAGGGGTGCCAAGATAGCTGATACCGGAGAAACGGGTCCCCACCGGTACCGCATGGGGGGTGCAACCTGTCTTGCCGGGGATGTCGCCGGGGACTACCTCTTCTCTCATCCGCTGAAGAGAGGCGACCGGATCATCTTTGAGGACATGATGCACTACACCATGGTGAAGACCAATATGTTCAACGGCATCAGCCTGCCTGATATCGGCATTCTCCATACAGACGGCAGCTACGAGCTGGTGAAGACATTCACCTACGAAGACTATCGAGGGAGGCTTTCGTGAACCGCAGCAGCGATGAGAAATTCCCGAGCTTCCACCAGGATGAGTACCGCAACAGCTCTCCTGCATCTGCCCGCTACCACATAATTCCCGTACCCTACGAGGCAACCGTCTCCTACGGCGGCGGGACATCCCAAGGCCCCCCGGCGATTATCGAGGCCTCCCGGCAGTTGGAGACCATCATCGAGGGAGCCGGGGAGCCGGGGATTTACGGGATTCATACTGCCGCCCCTATTGACTGCACTGTCAAACGTTCTCCCCGGGAGCTCTTTTCCCGTATCGCCCGGGCTATGGATGCTTCGTGGGAACAGGGTTCGGTTCCCATCCTCCTCGGGGGTGAGCACAGCATCACCAACGGGGCGATAGAGGCGATCAGTTCCCGATTTCCCCCAGGGGAAGCGGGCATCCTGCAGTTTGATGCCCATATGGACCTGCGGGATACCTATCAGGGTTCATCCTACAGCCATGCATCGGTGATGCGCCGCGCCCTGCAGAACGGTCTGGCGCTCTTTCAGGTCGGTATCCGCAGCTACAGTGAAGAGGAAGTCGAAATCCGGGAGCACCACAGCATCTGCTCTCTCGATGCGTCCTATCTGCATCGGGGACGGAGGAGCGAACATATGTGCCTTCCCGACGGATTTCCCCCGCATGTCTACATCACCTTTGACGTGGATGTATTTGACGCGTCCCTCATGCCCGCCACGGGCACCCCGGAACCGGGGGGCCTGTTCTGGTGGGATACCGTAGACCTGCTTTCACGCCTCCTAAGGGGACGCACGGTCATCGGAGCAGATGTGGTTGAGCTGGCGCCCAGGAAGGAGCTGCACCACTGCAGCTATACCGCCGCCAAGCTGACCTACTACCTTATGGGTCTGGCAGCACCGGGACTTTCTCCGGCAGCACATCTGTGATACCATGCCCTATGGATACATCACAGACCCTCTACTGGTACGATCTTGAAACCTTCGGGGTGCTCCCCTATCATGACCGGATCGCCCAGTTTGCCGGTATCAGAACCAACTACCGGTTTGAGCCGGTGGATGATCCCCTGGTGCTCTACATCCGGATCCCGGAAGACTACCTGCCTGATCCCCTTGCCTGCCTGGTTACCGGTATTACCCCTCAAAAAACGCTGGAGTCAGGCATCAGCGAGTATGAAGCGGTCCAGCGCATCCTCAGGGAGTTCAGCCGTCCCGGCACCTGCGTGGTGGGGTACAACAATATCTCGTTTGACGATGAGTTCATCAGGAATGCGTTCTACCGTAACTTCCTTGACCCCTATCGGCGTGAATACGCCAACGGAAACAGCCGATGGGACATCATTGACCTCATGCGGGCAGCCCACGACCTGCGGCCGGAAGGCATGCAGTGGGTAACCAACGAGAAGGGACACCCGAGCTTCAAGCTTGGAGACCT
>SKXS01000126.1 GCA_007128345.1 Spirochaetia bacterium | reverse complement strand
CTTCTTCCTCCGTTCAGCAGAAGGGAACCTCAATACCATTCTTACGGGTGCGGTGTATCTCTGCATATTCGCCGGAGCAGTATCAATCGGATACGGGATAGGGCAGAAGAAAAAATAACAGACATAAAAATTTCCCGTTGACACAGGCACGGAATACGGTGTACTATCGTATCAGTTAGTCAAGACTAACATTGGAGTGCAGGGCATGAAAGGCATATCGAAAATGTGGTACCGCGGCCTGCAGCTGAAAAAGGAACGCAGGATGGAAGAGCTCTCCCGTTCAGGACTGCTCTCATCAGCTGAACCGGGAATCTCCGTTCGTGCAATCCATGTAATCGGCGGGGATGAAGCCCGCAGAAAACTCATAGACATAGGTGTGGTCCCAGGTGAAGTCCTGCGGGTGCTTAAGAATGACTATGAGGGGCCTGTACTGGTCTCCATACGCGGGACTACCCTCATGATCGGCAGAGGCCTGGCTGACAAAGTACGGGTTGTACCTGTCTGACATGACCAAACAACTACTAACTACCATATCACGGAGCAGATGATGGACAAACTGAAACAAATGAAACCTGGTGAATCAGGAGAAGTAACTGGGTATGAACAGGGTTCAGGGGCTTATCGGACACGTCTATTGGCAATGGGCCTCACAAAGAGTACTCGCTTTACCGTCAAAAGTGTTGCTCCGATGGGAGATCCAGTAGAAATTGAGATACGAGGAAGCAGGCTCACCCTCCGAAAAGGAGAGGCTGACGCACTCATCGTACGGAGAATTAATGCATGAATGCAACACACACCATAGCCCTGGCCGGCAATCCGAACTGCGGTAAGACCACCATATTCAACGCGCTCACTGGCGGCAGCCAGCGCATAGGCAACTGGCCTGGGGTTACCGTAGAAAAAAAAGAAGGATGGATCAAGAACCGTAAGACTGTCAAGGTGGTTGATCTGCCCGGCATATACAGCTTCAGTGCTTCCAGCGAAGATGAAAAGGCAGCCCGGGATTTCCTGCTTTCGGGTGAACCGGACCTGGCGGTCAATATAGTGGACGCTTCCCATCTGGAACGAAACCTCTACCTAACCATCAACCTCATAGAAATGGGTATGCCGACCATCGTGCTGCTGAATATGATGGATCTCGCTGAAAAAGACGGCATGCGCATAGATACCGATAAGCTCTCACGAGCTCTTGGAGTCCCGGTCATACCTGTGACTGCGACTGACAGAACCAGCGCTGCAGATGCGGCAAAACGCGTTATCGAGTTCTGCGATGCCGGTGTAGCCCCTTCAGCATTATATCCTGAGTATCCCAACGAAGTAGAGGATCTCCTTTCTTCATGGGCAGATAAGATTAGGAGCCGCTGGAAAGCAATAAGCCTGTTTGAAGGCACCGTGCATCCTGACAAGGACTCCCCTCTCTCCAGAGAGGACATCGAGACAGGCAGGAAGGCTGTAGAGTCGGTACTTAAGGAAGATGCGGAAATCATCATAGCTGATGGGCGCTACGGTCACGTGCACGCCGTAGTGGAGAGTTCTCTCAAACGGGAGTACGACCGCAGGAGTGTATCCGAAAAGATAGACAAAGTGGTGCTCAACCGGTTTTTAGGCATTCCCGTCTTTCTGCTGATTATGTACTTGGTGTTCTGGCTTGCAGTCTCCGTAGGCGCGGCTTTTATAGACTTCTTCGAAATCCTGTTCGGCACTGTCTTTGTTGACGGATTCGCCTACGTACTGGAAATCCTCAATGCCCCGTCCTGGCTAATAAGCATTCTCGCCGGAGGAGTAGGCGCCGGCATCCAGACTGTCGCCGCATTCATCCCAGTGGTATTCTTCATGTTCCTGTCGCTTAGCCTTCTTGAAGATTCAGGGTATCTCGCGCGCGCTGCATTTGTGATGGACCGCTTCATGCGTACCCTCGGGCTCCCCGGAAAAGCATTTGTTCCCATGATCGTCGGATTTGGATGCACTGTTCCGGCTATGCTGGCAACCCGAACGCTGGATAACCGCAGGGACCGATTCATGACCATCTTCATGGTTCCGCTTATGAGCTGCAGCGCACGGCTTCCGGTCTATGCTCTCTTCGGGGCTGCCCTCTTCGGAGCCCGTGCCGGATCAATCGTATTCTCCATATACCTCATAGGTGTCCTCCTGGCGATTCTCACCGGTCTCTTCCTCAAGCACTCCCTCTTCCGGGGAGAACCAAGCTATTTTATCATGGAACTGCCCCCGTACCACGCTCCCAGACCGAAGCACATATTCATGCACACTTGGAACCGCCTCAGGATATTCCTTCTCAGGGCAGGCAAGGTGATCATCCTCGCAGTCATAGTGCTCAGCTTCTTCAACAGCCTCGGAACTGACGGCTCCTTCGGGCATGAGGATTCGGACACCTCCTTGCTTGCTGTCGCAGGCAAGCAGATAACTCCCGTGTTCGCCCCCATGGGTATAACCCAGGAAAACTGGCCGGCCACCGTCGGCCTCTTCAGCGGCCTCTTCGCCAAGGAGGCAGTGGTAGGAACCCTCAGCGGTCTCTACGGACAGATGACAGCATCTTGGGATGAAGAGACAGAATCCTCCTTCTCATTACGCGATGGTTTTGCTGAAGCCTTTGAAGCACTTGGTGAAGGAATTACCAGTATCTTCGGGGGCATAGCTGAGTCCATGGGAGCGGGGACCTTAAGAGGTGATGAACTGCATGTTGCCCAGGCAATAGAAGCAGATGTGTCGTTATTCTCCCTCATGCGCAGCAAGTTCACCCCTGCTGCGGGGTTTGCCTACCTGCTGTTTGTGCTGGTCTATTTCCCCTGCCTTGCGGCTTTCGGAACTGCAATCAAGGAGATGGGTATCTTTTTCAGCGTGCTCTTGGGTATCTACCTGACCGTATCAGCATGGGCGGTGGCAACCCTCTACTACCAGGCAGCAGAGGGAGGCAGCATCCTGTGGATAGCTGTTTCACTTGGGTGCATAGCCGTACAGTTCTTTGCTTTCAAGATGGTCGGCAGGCACAAGCACCGGGAAGCATACTGAGATAGGCAGTACATGCATGTCACAAGTGCATGGCATCTTCACATCTCTGATGTATGCCTGCAGAAATTTTTCTGCAGTGCCGTGACGGTTTTCTCTTTGAACGGCTAATCTATGGTATACTAACAGAGCATCAGGAGAGACCATTCATGGAACGCAGCGGAAATTCCGCCCTGGTTGTCTTTCATGACAGCAAGCCCAAGGCGCTGTATTTCTGGATATTCTGGACATCATCCCCCAAGATCCATGCCCGTATTATCAAATGGCTGACCAGCAGCACATGGAACCATATCGGTTGTGCGTTCACGCTGAACAGGCCGCCGGACTATGATCAGGTCTACTATGAAGCGCTCATGGACTACGACGTGAGCGGACCACGGCCGATTGGGGACCTGAAGCGGTGGAAAAAGCGTCACCCCAAGCGGCGGTTCGATATGGCATACATTCCCGTAGATGCATATGCTGCTTCAAAGGCCCTGAAGGAAGCTGAACGTCTCCAAGGGATTTCAGGGTATAACTTCCCCAACCTGCTTTGGATCTGGTTCAGCGAACGCATCGGCATCCGTGTGCCCCATGACGAGGGCAAGCTGGTGTGCAGCGAATTTGTCAGCCGGGTTGCATACGCAGCAGGCATTGATCTCAGGGACGAGAAAAAACGTCTCCATGATGAAGTAACCCCTGAATCCGCTCGCAGGCAAGTGAAGAACATTCTCAGCGCCTATCGAAAAAGCAGGAATATCGTATCCATGGGATAATGCTTCTACCTTTTTATCAGTTCAGAGACCGCCGCAATGGCGAAGAGGGCCGCGCCAATGGTGAATATCGCTTCCGGACTGCCAGAAGTCTCAATAGCCGCCCACCCGATAATCGGACCTGTAGCAGAACCCATATCACTTGCGCTCATCATGAGTGAAAAGTTTTTCGATCCCGTCAGACCCGCCTGCGACATGAGAGAGAGCTTACCTGTGACCGTAGCAACAAAAAAGATGACCACCGCAGGGATGAGCACCCATGGCTGAGTGAAGATTGCCGCGAGGGTCAAAGCAGCACATCCAAAGGTAAATGCCAGGAACTCTGAAGTGCTCCTGCCGATTGCATCTATCAGACGGCCGAGCACGGGCGAACCGATGCTGTTAATGGTGTAGTGCGATGCAATGAGTACCGCATTAACCGTTGTTATCCCAAGCACAATCGAGCCTACCTGGAATACCTCGCCGAAGTGCTGGCGCAGGACAAATCCGAGGGTGGATATGATCAGCCCGGTTCCTACACAGCTGACGATGAACCCCCTCAAGAGCATCACCCGGTCAAAGCGATTCTGAGTAGGTGCCCTATGGTGACGTATGGAGGTGTGCTTCCTCAGGCGAGTGAATCCTGCAAAATCCAGGGGAATGCCGATCAGGCTCATTGCGGCAATCAACCAGAAAGTTGCCCGATATCCCCAGGAGTCAAACAGCAGCCCCGCCGCCAGGGTACCGGCGATGAATCCGAACTGCACAACTCCGTTGTATATGCCCAGGATGCCCGCAGCGCGTTTTTCATGTACGGTACCCAGTGATGTCATAACCCCGATGTGCCTGATAAATGACCAGCATACTCCCCACAGAATACGTGCCGCAAGGAACAGTAAAAATGGAGGTGTGCTCGCATAAATTGCAGCAGCACACGCACCAAGGAAGAGCACGACCGCCAGGACCCGAGAAGGATCGCTTCGCTCAAGCACACGACCTGCACCCCGGTTAGTAATGATTCGTACCCACCGGTTTGCTGACAGCAGGATACCCACCTGCATAGGTCCGAAGCCGAGCACTTCATGGTATACTGGGAGGATTGCGTAGATTGCCATATCGCCGAATAGGGAAAAGGCAACTGACATGCCAAGGAGTATCACCGGCCACTTCACTATCGGTTCATCGTGCTTCATAGCATGCAAGTATGCCATAAAAGAGAACATGTGAGAATATCATATCAGCATCAATAGATACAGTTGAGCAATCATTTTGGTGATACCGCTGGTGTAGGGAATGCCTTGTAAAGGAATTTCTGCGGAGATCAAAGAAGCTGGGAAATGACGGGTTGCTGTCCACCCGTCATTTCCTTTTCAGATAGCTTACGGCAATGCAATTAATGCCTGGACCGTAAGATTCTCAAAATTTAGCAGTCCCTGGTTTCCGGCTGAACTCAGGTCAATTAAGAACCGCACGTTATCAGATATGTCGTAGTTCAGGCCGAACCGGTGGGCGATTTGGGCAGTCCAGTTGAAGTAGGAATTGGATGTCGCCGGCGAATTCGTATTAGTTTTGGTGACCTCTGTCGTGGTTGTCGCACCGTCCACCTCAACTTCGGTCAGCACAGCTGTACCCTGTTTGGACTTCTCCATGATTCGGGAGACTGACAAGGTGCCTTCGGCGCCAAGGGTAAATCCGAGTTTCCATCCCTCCCGCTGGTATCGCAGTGCGCATGCCGGATCCAGGGAGAGAGTTATCCGTGTTGTACGGGTTGAGTTGTCTATGGTTCCCAAACCGCCCGAAGCCATCATATGCTTTGCGTCTCCCGTGGTGGTGACAGTCACGTCAATAGTACCGTCATCGTTGTTGTCAGCGGTATCAACATCTTCAAATCCTTTCAGACGCACCATACCCCAAGGAGCTTCCGATGAGAAGGAGATCCCTCCAGCAGGGATCATACCCAGGAACACGCCGTTGCCCAAATCAAACCCGAATTCCTGCCCGGTATTTACCGATGCAGATACATTCATGGTAGATCCATAGCGCATGGTGAGTGTATCGTTGTTGTAGGTGCTCTTAACGGGATCAGCTCCGGCGGTATAGTCATAAATTTGGGATTCGTCATACGTCTCATACTTCCTGTTGTAGAAATCAAGCGTCACCGAGCCGTTGAAGAAGAAGTCTTTTTCCCCGCTGTCAAACATAGCCAGAGGAGATGCCATATCCTGCATGTAGAAACCATAGAGAAAGGTACGGCTGAGCTTGTTAATGGTATCATCCCTGATGATGTCTGTCTGGGTATGATTCGTATCAGCTGTACTTGAATATATCCGGCTATGCGATTCCGACCAGTTGTACCGCTCCATGCCGACACCTACTGCAATAGTCATGTCGACATTCTGGCCTGGCATAAATGCAGCAGCATAGAGTGAAGGTATGAATGATTTGTTCAGATCAGTCCTCTCCTCTTCTATGGTGTAGTCCAGTGACTGAATCGGCTCTGTCGTACCTGGAGTAGCGGAGCTGTCGTAGTAGAACGTGGTGGTTCGCTTGAAATTATTTGCCAAATTTGATGTATTTGATGTCTGAAACCAGAGCGCTCCCCCGACCACCATGCCGTCATACAGCGTGTTGAACAAAAACCTGTTGTTGATCGAGTTCGCAAGCCTGCCTGCATACTTGGTCTTTTCATTCCTTTCAATCCACTCATATACTTCATCATTTATCTCGGTGGCATAGTTGTAGAAATCCCGGTTCGTATTATCCTGAAGTCCCGTCGGATCAGTCTTCTGGATTCGTGTAAAAAATGACCATGGGGTATCGCCCGGGTAGAACACGCCCAGATGTATCGGGCTGCTGGCAGTTCCTGTATTGGTCACCTGATCAAGGTTAGCCAATCCCCCGAACAGGTAGAGCTGGTCCAG
>SKXS01000082.1 GCA_007128345.1 Spirochaetia bacterium | reverse complement strand
GGAGCTGCGAGCTACAGCGGCAGGGCAATGCTCATCGGATCAGTGCTCAACATGCTGCTGGATCCGTTGTTCATGTTCGCCCTGGGGATGGGGCTGCGGGGAGCGGCGGTTGCCACGGTAATCGCTCAGGGCATCGTAACGTGCTATCTCCTGAGGTTCTTTATTTCCGGCAGGGGCATCATTTCCATTCACCCGCGCTACGTAGCGTTATTAGCCTGGATTTTCAAGGAGATTTTTACCATCGGCATACCGACGTTTATCAGGCAGTCCCTGGTGAGCGTGAGCATGGGACTGCTCAACAGTGCAGCAGCTTCCTTCGGCGATGAGGTCATAGCATCGGTGGGTATCGTCATCCGTCTCAATGCCTTGATCATCATGGTGAACTTCGGCATAGGCCAAGGACTCCAGCCGCTGGTGGGCTACAACTACGGAGCAGGGCAGTTTGCCAGGGTCCGCAGAACCTTTATCATGGCCAGTAGGGCATCAACGATCTACAGTGTGTGCATAGCCCTGCTTTTCTTCATCTTTGCCCCATGGATAATCTTTGTATTCAGCCGGGATCCTGAGGTGATTGCGTATGGTGCACGCTACCTGCGGTACATGTCGGCAACCCTCTGGATCCTTGGATTCCAGACCATCAGTTCCTACCTGTTCCAAGCGCTGGGCAGGGCAAGGGAGACGACCCTGCTGGCAACGGCCAGGCAGGGATTGTTCCTCATTCCCCTGGTGCTCACCTTGCCGAGATTCTTTGGGGTTACCGGTGTTTTCCTCAGCCAGCCCCTGGCAGACCTCTTCTCTACCATACTCAGTGTATATCTGGTTGTAGTCCATATGAAGAAGCTTCGTGAAATGGAACGTCTGAGCCTCGCGGCGGCTGAAGAGGAGGCTATCAATGCATCAATCCACTAGCGGCCGCGAACGCTTGAGCGACCTGAAGTTTCATCTTATCTTGGTGGTCGTTGCAGCCTTCTGGGGGTCCAACAACATCGTTATGAAGCTGGGATTTGATCATCTCTCCCCTCAGCAGTTCGGCGCGGTACGTATGATCATTGCCTTTCCCTTCATGATATACCTTACCTGCCGGCTTCCTGGGGGCAGGAAATTTGAAAAGCAGGACCTTCTGAAGATTCTTGGTATCGGTGCTTTGGGAATGGGCATGTTTCAAGTGCTCTTTCCCTTAGCGGTGAACTATACTTCAGCCCCTGTCGGGGGAATCCTTCTCGCGACTATGCCGGTGCATGTGGTTATACTTTCGCTTATATTCAGACTCGAGCGGCCGAGGCTCCTGGCTGTGGCAGGTGTCCTGCTAACCATTGCCGGGCTGACGGTGATCACCCTTTCGTCCAATCAGGGAACTATCGCAGGAGAAACCACCGTCCTTGGTGTGGTCTTATTCATCTTTGCCGAACTGGGCTTTGCAATCTACTCCACCTTCCTCCGTCCCTACATGAGGAAGTACTCTCCCCTCCAGATAACCGGGGCGGCTATGGCCGTTTCCACAGTGATCTACATCATCTGGTATTTTCCCTATGTACGTACCATTGATGTGACATCACTTACCCCTACTGCCTGGTGGACCACGGCCTTCTCAGGGCTCCTGCCGCTGATATTTGCAAATGTACTGTGGAATATTGCCATCAAACACATCGGCAGCACCCAGGCTTCCGTATATGGAAATCTGCCTACGCTTTTTGTATTGCTCTTCAGTGCGCTTATCCTGGGTGAACTGCTTAACAGCATACAGCTTGCGGGATCTCTGATTGTGCTGGCGGGGGTAATTATGGTCCAGGTGCGTCCTGTCAGGATTATTACTCTTCCTGATGGAACCTGCGTGCGTACAAGAAAACGGGAAGGCAGCTGAATCAGCATCCGGTTTCAGTCGGCAGATCTACTTGAAGTGTTTCTCTTCCATTTCCTGAACAAGCTGGTAGTTCCTGGTGAGAAATTCCTTCTTAAATTCCATCTTCTCAGTGAACCCGACGCTCAGCCACGCCTCCACAATCTGGACCCCATGGAAGGGAGCGGTGATCCATCCGCCCAATGTCAGGATGTTGGCGTTGTTGATGATAGACGCTCGCTCACCGGAAAAAATGTCAGTTGCCACACATGCGTAGATGCCCTTGTGCTTGTTTGCCGCAATAGCCATGCCCTGTCCGGTGCCGCAGATGAGGATTCCTTTGTCAACTGTTCCCGTCTGAACGGCACTGGCTACTTTGGGGGCCTGTTCGATATACGGCTTCGGGTGGTCCTCATCTTCAATGCCGAAATCGGTCACTTCAATATCCTGCCTGCCTGAGAGATACTCGATGATTGCCTGCTTGAGGGGAAACCCTGACAGGTCGCTTGCTACTGCTATTCTCATATCTTTGCTCCTCTTACTTCCGCTCAATAACCTTCAATGCCCTGGCAGATATTTCCCGGGCAGTCATGCCGTAGGCTTCCTGGAGATACTCCAGATTACCTACCTGACCAAACTTATTCCAACTGCCGACGCGTTCCATGGGAACCGGCCTGCCTCCTGTCAGTGAGTCAGCCACTGCGGACCCAAGCCCGCCGAACACCTGGTGGTTCTCGCAGGTGACGATCGCACCGGTCTTCTGAGCGTACGCAGCAACCAGTTCCTCGTCAAGCGGTTTGATCGTATGCATGTCGATGACCGCAGTTGACACTCCCTGGGCTTCCAAGAGCTCAGCTGCCTTCAGGGCTTCAGGGACCAGGACAAAGCCGCTGGCGATGAGGGTCACGTCGCTGCCGTCGCGAAGCACCTTCGCTTTACCCAGTTCAATAGACTCATCTGCGTCATAAAGGGTGTGAGATCCTTTCCTGTGCAGCCTGATGTAGACGCATCCGTAATGATCAGCCGCCTGGCGTACCAGCTTCTCCAGTGAGACAAGGTCGCAGGGCTCGATGATCACCAGGTCAGGGATCAGGCGCATCATGCCGATGTCTTCAAACGGCATGTGAGTGCCGCCGTTATACACAGCGGTGATCCCGGGATCGGTTCCCACCAGCTTTACGTTAAGTCTGGCATAGTTTGCCGAGAGGAAGAACTGATCGTACACCCGCCGTGAGGCGAAGGTGCCGAAGGTTGCCGCAAAGGGGATCTTTCCTTCAGCTGAAAGTCCTGAAGCGATACCTACCATATTGGCCTCCGCCACTCCCACATCGAAGAACCGGTCAGGGTAGGCTTCCTTGAATGCCCTTGTGCCCGTGGCATTCATCAAATCTGCTTCAATCACGCAGATAGACGGATTGGTTTTTGCCAAATCCAGGAGCGTGTCCGTATAGATGTCCCGCATATCCTTAGCCATGATGCGTGCCTCCTTCCAGCTGCCTGATTGCCTCTTGAGCCTCTTCCCTGCTCAGGGGCATGTTGTGGCTGCTCACCTTGTTCTCAGCATAACAGCACCCCTTCCCCTTGACGGTATCCAGGATGATCATCGAAGGCCTGCATGAATGCTCCTTGGCCTTTCCCACTGAAGCAGCAATATGGGGGAATGAATGGCCGTCAATTCTCTGGACATGCCAGCCGAAGGAGAGCCACTTTGCCTCCAGGTTGTCGATGTTCATGATCTCTTGTGTCATCCCGTCAATCTGCATCTTGTTGTAATCGGTAAAGGCAATGAGCTGTGAGACCCGGAAGTGGGCAGCACTCATGGCTGCTTCCCAGATCTGTCCCTCCTGGCTTTCGCCGTCGCCGATGATCGCATAGGTCCAATTACTCCTTCCGTCCATCCGGCAGGCCAGTGCAATGCCTACTGCAGCTGAAAGGCCCTGCCCAAGCGATCCTGTGGTCATGTCGATGCCGGTAGTGAGGTTGCGGTCGCAGTGGCTGGGAAGCGAGGTTCCTCCCTGGTTGAGGGTATACAGCATCTCTTCGGGAAAGAATCCCTTCATGGCCAGAATGCTGTAGAGGGCGGGACCCGCGTGTCCCTTTGAGAGGACCAGCCGGTCACGGTCTTCCCATCTGGGCTGTGCAGGGTCCACACGCATTTCGTGGAAATACAAGTAGGTGAGCACCTCAATAACTGACAGTGCTCCGCCGACGTGGCCTACACCGAGTTCTCCAATGGAAGCGATGGTCTTCTTTCTTGCCTCCAAGGCTTGAGCGGCCAAAGCCGCCTCCAGCTGTTTATCCATGGGCTGCTCCTGGTACGGTTTTTATTGCGGACGCTTGCCGCTTATGATATACTTACTTACAATAAGAAAGCAAATAATAACATATGGCTTTCATATTGTAAAGTGGTATGTGTCAGTCGGTGAATCGCTATTTTATTGTGGAAGTATATAGTGTAGTATGGAAGGTCCAGAGCAGAGGAGTAAATGCATGACGGTCCATGGAAATCCTTTAAGAAGTGAAGATGTACGCATGAAGAATGAGAAGATCATTCTCCATGCAATTCAGCAGAGCAGCCAGATATCCCAGTCCCGCATTGTGAAGCTTACCGGCCTGAAGGCACCGACGGTCCTGCGCATTTTCACCTACCTTGAGGAACAGGGGCTTATCATGCTTGCGGACTTCACCGAAGGCGGCAGTGAGCGGAAGGGCAGGAGGCCCGTGTACTACCAGGTGAATCCCCAAGCCCACTACGTCATCGGCATAGAAATGTACTCGAAGGAGATCTCCATAGTTGTGGTGGACTTTGCAAAACAGCCGGTCTACTCCAAGAATGTCTCCGATGCGGGATTCCGTGACGCTGATGAACTGTTTGCTATGGTATGTACCCTTATCAGGGAAGCGCTTAGTACGCTGGGCCTGGACCGGAAGCAGGTCCTCGGTATTGGGGTCGGGGCTCCAGGACGGGTCAAGGTATCTAACGGGGAAATCATCTTCTATGCACGTGTCAGGAACCTGGAGAACTATCCCATGGGAAGCATGCTAGAAGAGGAGTTCTCTCTTCCTGTGCAAGTGAACAACAATGCCAGCGTAGTTGCCCTGAACGCGTACAGGAGGGGACTGGCAGGTGAATCCCAGTCGCTGCTGACCTTTCTCATCAGGACAGGGGTTGGTGGAGGCTACATCTACCACGGCAAGCTCATGACTCCCCAGGAGCGAACTGCGGTTGAGCTGGGACATATCTCTCCGGACCGAAACGGCCGGCCCTGCGGGTGCGGTGCGCAGGGGTGCATAGAATCCTACCTCTCCGAAGTAGCCCTCCTTGAGGATGCCGCTTCCGAGCTGAAAACGGCCAGTCTTGAGGAACTTGATGAGCTCGTTGGACGGCAGGATCCGAAGGCCGCTGCGTTTATCGAAGAGAGGGGCAGATATCTCGCCCTCGGAGCAAGGGATCTCTACCGGCTCTTTGCTCCGGACACTATGCTGATTATTACCCGGTATAAGCACATAGCCGAAAGCTATGCGAAGACCGTCTACGACCTGCTCAAGAATGATGCCTTTCTTCACAAGGAGCAGGGACTGCTGGTGCTCCCTGGAGTCTATGATCCCCTGGAGGCATGCAGGGGAGCAGCCGACCTCATTTTTGCATCCTACTTCATGCAGGAAGTCTAGTTTTATACAAGCAGCACATAATGATGTGATTGTAACGGTTTGCCGTTTTTGCTGCGTTTATATGATATGTGCTCTATAAACTCTTGCACGGTGCGGCTTCCAGTAAGTGGAACTGTTTAGATGAGAGTCTTCAATGTCTTTAAACTATTTCAGATCACCGTAATGGTTTTCGATAATCAGGACTCTTAAGCCTGGAGCAGAATTAAGAAGTACATGACATGCCGTACGTGCAATACCTTAAACACATATGCAAACCTCAATAGATGTGCCCTGATCTCAATCATCTGATAGTATTGGGAGCTGGTGAGTTATTGCATTGCATGAGCAGATTAGCAAAAGATACGGTTATTTATTTGCTCTGCAGCTTGTTCTGTCATACAAAGCATTTCCTTTGGCGGATTAGCTTTAGGGTGATCCAGAGGTAACACAATGGCTATAGCAAATTCATACGATCCTATTCTGGCACCCCATGCTCGAGTATTGGTTTTCTGACGATCTTCATAGGCACAGTTGGGAGCCTCTGGAGTGAGAACTTTACCAATGATAGATTTATTTTTTGGATATTGCTCGTGTACACCGGCACTTGATGCCAAGTCCATAGTAGGCAATGCATGAAGCAAGTAAATCACATTCTCTCGCCATACAGTGCCCACCGCTACAACAGCACCCATGACATGAAACGGTTCGAGGATCGGCAGAGATGCTTGTATCAATCCTGATGCATTTAAGCTCAGAGTGGCTAAGAAATGAATGCGGGGCCCTGGTAAATATTTTCTCTCATTGTTCTGACGTAACATTCCAGTTTCGCAGAGTGTACCGAGAATACGATTGACATGACTGTGCTCGTATCCAAGAGTACGAGAAATTTCTCTGCTGCCTAACGGTCTGGTTGAAGTGATAACTTCTTCTAAGATGATGAATCCTCTTAATATACTCAAATTAGGTTGTGCGGGTGCCATACATTCTCTTTCTTTATCAAATAATCGGAAGAAAACCTTGACAAAGTTATGATGCTATAATAGCATCATAATATACAATCTACTAGTATAATCTATAAAATAATACAGTAGTTTTTTCAAGATACGGTTTTTCCAATGAGCATAACTGGTCTTGAACACTCATCATGACAAAATCTTTGATTCCAGAATGCCAGATGGTTGCATTAGAGT
>SKXS01000098.1 GCA_007128345.1 Spirochaetia bacterium | reverse complement strand
GTTCTCCCAAGCTGTACATACGGCAGTCTTCCATGCAATTTCAGCATTCTGCAATGCGGGATTCTCCCTCTACTCAGACAGCATGATCGGATACCAAGGAAGCCTGCTGATCAATACAATAATGGGTATTCTTATCATCGCGGGGGGTATCGGCTTCCCCGTGCTCTACGAAATTCAGTCGTGGATTACCGATCGGAGAAGCCGAAGGATCCGTCTTTCAGTGCATACAAAAAGCGCCATAACAACCTCTGCCATCCTCATAGCTGCCGGAACGATCATGTTCGCCTTCCTTGAATATGTGCTCCCAGGTTCCTCAGTGCCGCTGCCGACGGCCATTCTGTCATCCTTGTTCCAATCAGTTACGGCACGAACCGCTGGATTCAACACGGTCGATATTGCTAGCTTGCGGGAACCCACCCTGACAGTCCTGATATTCCTCATGTTCATAGGCGCTTCTCCAGGATCCTGTGGAGGAGGGGTGAAGACCACCACTCTTGCCCTGCTTGCTTCCTTTACACTCGCACGTATACGGAGAAGACGACGGGTGAACATGTTCGCCAAGAGCATTCCTCAGGAAACGGTAACCAAAAGCATATCATTAGTGGTTCTCTCAATTGCCATTATCAGCTTTATCTTTTTCCTAACCCTAGCGAGCAATACCTACACAGGCATTGAAGATAAACTGCCCAACGGGACATTTCTTCCCTACCTTTTTGAAACCGTATCCGCCTTCGGAACTGTAGGGCTTTCCATGGGCGTCACACCGCTGCTCAACAGCTGGGGTAAGATGTGGATCATTCTCATGATGATCATTGGTCGCGTTGGCGTACTCACATTTTCATACATCATTGTCGGCACACAGGTTATAAATGGTGTCGAGTATTCAGAGGAAAATCTCATGATTGGTTGACAGGAGGAGCGGTTCCATGAAGCAGTTTGCAGTTATCGGATTAGGCACCTTTGGCTATTACATTGCTAAGTCACTCTTTGAAGATGGGAACGAAGTCATTGCTATTGACAGCGATAAGAACCGTGTGCAGTTAGTCGATCCATATGTAACCCAGGCTATAGTCCTCGAAGCTACGGACAAGGAAGCCCTGAAATCCCTCGGATTTAACCATATGGACGGGGTCATTGTCTGTACAGGAACAAAAATCAGCACAAGCATTATGGTGTGCCTCTACCTGAACGAAATTGGCGTCAAACGTATTCTCGTCAAAGCTCAGGATGACGATCATGAGAAGATACTCAGGAGAGTCGGGGCAACAGACATCATCCATCCGGAACGGGATATGGCCATACGGCTAGCACATAGCTTATCCAGACCAAATGTGCTTGATTTCATACCCCTTGGGGAGGACTACGACTTGGTACAGGTTGAGCCTACTACAGCATTTATCGGGAAGAGCATCAAGAAGCTGAATCTCCGTGAGAAATACCATGTACACATCATTGCCATCAAGCAGCGTGATCCCGACAACTTCATTCTTGTACCCTCCGCTGATCATATCATACGGAAGCAGGACAGCCTCCTGATCCTCGGCAAGTCACATGATATAGGGAAGATCAAGGCCCTTAAATAAGTGGAATCTATGTGATCATGAAACCGGCATTTTCAATGGTACGCATTCCGGGTTTTACATCACACAGGGGATCGCGGCCCTCATGCAAATGAGCCGGTGAAAAACTAAAGATACCAATGCCAAGTGGTTCCCGCAGAGATCGGGAGGAAATGAAATGCAAAGAGGGATCACACACTAACAGCCCGCCTAGGACACGCTGCTATAAGGGGATGGAAACAGGTAGCAAAGAAAAGAGGTGCGATTCGGATGCATATCAGCATATGCATCCTATGAAATATCTTACAACTGTATTGAGCCGTTACTTATCCTATCCTTCAAGTCAAGTACATTCTTTTCTATGGTTTTCATGGTATCCAGGAAGACTTCATCGCTGTTGCCTGTGGGATCATCAAGGTCCCAGTCTTCCCGGTGTCTGCACGGCAGATAGGGACACTCCACATTGCACCCCATGGTGATGACAACATCCACTGGAGGAATATCATCGATCAGTTTAGATCTCTGGCTCTCCTCCATATCGATGCCGTAGTGCACTTTCATGAGCCTGACTGCATCCTGATTGATACGGTCCTTCGTTTCTGTTCCTGCAGAATAGCTGTCAAACACATCTGAGGCAAACAGTTTTCCAAGCGCTTCAGCGATCTGACTCCTGCAGGAATTATGCACACAGATAAATGCTACGTTCGGCTTGTTCATGCCGGGAACCATCCTTTTGTCCTATTTGCTATCTTTACAAGGGTGAGCATCACCGGTACCTCTACCAGCACACCAACTATAGTAGCGAGCGCTACAGGGCTCTGGGTTCCAAAGAGGGCTATAGCTACGGCTACAGCCAGCTCAAAGAAGTTTGAAGCACCGATCATGCCTGCCGGGGCTGCCACATCATGTCTGAGTTTCAGAGCACGGGCAGCAAGGTAGGCAATGAAGAAAATGAAAAATGTCTGGATCGAAAGAGGAATCGCTATCAGCAGGATATGCAGCGGATTCTCCAGGATCACTTGCCCTTGAAATGAGAAGATGATTACTAACGTCAGGAGCAGTCCCCCGACGGTGATGTTATTGAACTTTGGAAGAAAGGCATGCTGAAAGTAATCTATCCCCTTGTTCCTGATCACTGTCCTTCGAGTATATACCCCTGCGGTCAGAGGAATCACCACAAAGAGCACCACCGAAAGGAGCAGGGTCGCCCAGGGAATCGAAATCCCGCCGATGCCCAGCAGGAGCGCAACAATCGGGGTGAATGCAATGAGAATAATCAGATTGTTAGTAGCTACCTGTACAACCGTATATGCGGGATTCCCCTTGGTCAGGTGACTCCATACAAATACCATGGCCGTGCATGGAGCTGCACCTAAGATCACCGCTCCGGCCAGATAATCCCGAGCCAAATCTTCGGGAATCAAGGCTGAAAATATCACATGAAAGAACAAGTAGGCGATGCCGAACATCGTGAAGGGCTTGATCAACCAGTTAACGATCCACGTAAGGTAGAGGCCCTTCGGGTTCTTCCCAACGTTCTTGATGCTCTGGAAGTCGACCTTCAGCATCATGGGGTAGATCATGAGCCATATGAGCACAGCAATAGGTATTGATACATTGGCATACTCAAAGCGCCCGAGAAACCGAGGGATGCCGGGAAGAAACCTGCCTATGAGTATGCCCACAACCATGCACAGGGCTACCCAAATAGTTAGATAATGTTCAAAAAAACTGATGCCCGTAGTCTTCTCTCTTGCCATACAATCTCCTATGAAACAGACATAAAATTAATAGACGGAACTTCCGACTCCTAGAAAAAAGTTCCATATACCAGCCCGACAGCTGTGGACATCACCACAACAAGTGCAGCATAGACCAGAGTCTTCTTCCAGCCGAGCTCCCCTGAGATCACGAGAATGGAGGGAAGCGATAATGACGGCCCTGCCAAGAGCAGCGCTAATGACGGACCTGAGCCCATGCCTGCCCCGATGAGTCCCTGCATGATCGGTACCTCGGTGAGAGTGGCAAAGTACATCAATGCCCCCGCAACTGAGGCAAAGAGGTTGGCCGACAGTGAATTTCCGCCCACCAAGGAAGCAATCCAACGCTCCGGGATCAGCGCCTGCTGTCCCGGTCTCCCCAGGAGGAACCCTGCTATCATGACTCCGCCGAAAAGAAGCGGCAGGATCTGGACGGCAAAGTCCCGGGTAGCGCCGACCCAGTCAGCCAGGTCAGCACGGGAGAACCAGCGCACCAGGGAATAGACCAGCATAAGGACAAATACTCCCGTGATGACATACCTCCAGGAATATACAGCATCCCATACAGCGACTGATCCCCCTGAGGGAGCCCAGTTGAGAAACACAAGAATGCCTATCATGGAAGCCATGAAGAAGACCATCTGACCCAGCGTACGCCCCTGATCATCGCCGGATCCCTGGAACATGGCTGCATTGGTGGTCCGTTCATTGTCTTCCTTGCGGAATATGAGGTGCATGAGCAGGCCTATGACTACGGCAAAAATGACTGCCCCCACTGCCCGGGCGATTCCCAGCTGCAGGCCCAGGACCTTGGCGGTCAGCACGATAGCAAGCACATTGATGGCAGGCCCTGAATAGAGAAACGCCACCGCAGGGCCGATGCCTGCTCCTTTTTTATAGATTCCCTTGAAAATAGGCAGAACCGTACATGAGCAGACTGCCAGAATGGTGCCCGATACTGCGGCAGTACCGTATGCAACCGGTTTTTTTGCTTCAGGCCCAAGGTATTTGATCACCGACTGCTGATTGAGGAATACCATGATTGCACCGGCAATAAAGAATGCCGGCACCAGGCACAGCAGCACATGCTCCCGGGCGTATTCCGCGAGCATGAGAAACGATTCCTGAACTGCCGACTGTATGCGGGGATTTTCAAATGGGACAAAGAAGGCAAAGAGAAATATGGCTCCCATTACTGCGAGCAGATGATTTTTTTTCTCCTGAAAGAGCGTTTTCATCCTTGCAACCTGTTATAAAATGGCGCACAGCCGAGATTGTATTTCTGCAGCTGTATCAGTGATAACCGCTTCTGTTATGGGAGTAACTCCCTTCTGTACTCCGAAGTCCGTCATCATAAAATGTTCGAATGGAATATCATGTCTTATGAAGATTTTCTTCCCGCAGGCAACAGGACAGCCGTCAATGACAATATTCTTTTCTGAAGCTTTAGCTGATTCAATAAAACCAGACAACTCCGCTCCCATTGCAGCAAGGCAGGTCATGGAGCTCATTTCTCTCTTCATGATCAGTCTTGATATAGTATCTGCCGGGTATCTAGTATTTGCAGCCCCGGAACACGCAAATATCAAGTTGATTGTCTGGGTATCTCCGCAGCAGCAGTTCATAGCGCTTATCCCTTGAGTATCTCCTCAATCTCCGAAACCGAAAGCACTTTTCCTGTCTTTTTCACCTCTCCGTCAACTGCCAGTCCGGGAGTGATCATTACTCCCATTTCCATGATCTTATCCATATCCTGAACCTTAGCAATTTCCGCATCAATGGAAAGGTTCTTTACTGCCTCGCGGGCGTTTGCTTCAAGTCTTTTACAGCTGGCACACCCGCTGCCTAGAATTTGGACTACCATATCTTACTCCTTATGTTATTTGGTAATTTAACCAATAAGCCCGTATATGTCAATACCTTCTGCTATTTGGCGATATTGCAAAATACTCATGGATACGGTATAGTACCATACAGGAGGCGTCATGGGAAGTATCGACAGTCCAAGAATTCAGGAACTTTCACAGATCCTCAAGGCACTGGGGCACCCTACCCGGCTGTTCATCATTGAGGAAATAGCACAGGAACCTACGTGCGTCTGTGTCCTCAAGGAACGTATCGGCGCGGATACCTCCACGGTCTCAAAGCATCTCTCCATTCTTCGGAATGCCGGCCTGGTCAGCATGGAAAAGAAGGGGACCATGGTGTACTACTCCCTGTCATGCGCCTGCGTGAAAGACTGCATCCAAGCGCTGCTACCCCTCATTGAACTGAAGCATAAGCGCTACTGCGAGATGCTGCAGTAAGCAAATCCACCCAGCCCTCCCGGACTGAGGCTCCAGGGCCCTCAAACTCCTGAGCATGACTGGTAGATATGAGAAGGGTAACCGCTTTGCCGTATGTGCCTACCAGAGATGATGGACATCATCCTTGATATAGGTCTCATATATCTCATCTATCCTGTGCATCACCGCATCATTGAGCGGTGGAAAATCGGCAGCTTTGGTGTTTTCTTCAGCCTGGGAAGACCGTTTTGCGCCTGGGATTACTGATGATACCTCATCAAACATCAGAATCCACCTGAGGGCAAACTGTTCCATAGTCATACCTTCAGGGACCAGTTCACGAATCAGTTCTACGGCTTCCAGTCCCTTTTCAAAGTCTACTCCAGCAAAGGTTTCACCCCTGTCAAACTCAGCACCGGTGCGATTGTAGTACCGATGATCATCTTCAGAAAAGACACGGTCACGGGTTATTTTTCCGCTGAGCAGTCCGCTGGCCAGGGGAACACGAATTATAATACCCACATCACGCCTCACTGCCTCACGAAAAAAGAGCTCCCTTGGCCGCTGGCGAAAGATATTGAAGATGATCTGGACAGTACTGACATTGGGGTACTCAATAGCCTTCAGAGCTTCCTCCACTTTCTCAACACTTACCCCGTAGTGTCTGATGATACCTTCACTGACCATCTCATCAAGTCCAGCAAAGAGCACAGGATTGTAGTACACCTGGGTAGGCGGGCAGTGAAGCTGCAGCAGGTCAATACTTTCTCTCCCCAGTCTCCTCAGGCTCTCAAGAACGAAGGATCTGATATGCTCTGGAGTGTACATCTCCGCAGTGTGGGGATTCAGGCCCCTGCCGGCTTTGGTTGCTGCAAACAGCTGCCTTGGGCAGCTGCGCAACAGTCCAGCGATAAAGGTTTCGCTCCTCCCTCCCCCATACACATCAGCGGTATCGAAGAAGTTCACCCCCATATCTGCTGCGGTGTTAAGGGCCGAAACTGCATCATCTTCAGAGACCGCTCCCCAGGAAGACCCTATCGCCCAAGCCCCGAATCCAACCGCTGACACCTCCATTCCAG
>SKXS01000102.1 GCA_007128345.1 Spirochaetia bacterium | reverse complement strand
TGCCTGCTCCTTGAATACCAGCTGTGACAGAGCATCCACCGGATTGCCGTTTACGAGGATATCAAGCCTGACCAAGTCAGTCTTCCGGTACCCTGTAAGTTCATAGTCAAATGACGCATATCCACGGCTGACGCTTTTAAGCCTGTCGTAAAAATCGAAGAGCACCTCTGCCAGCGGCATATCAAATACAATTTCCACCCGCTTGGCATCGAGGTAGTTGAGGGATGTCTGGATTCCCCGCTTCTCCAGGCACAGGCTGATGACGTTTCCCAGATAATCATCGGGAGTAATGATTGAAGCACGTATGTATGGCTCTTCAGCATACTCCACGCTCATCGGATCAGGATACTCCAGGGGGTTGTCAATCATAACGGTTTTGCCGTTCTTCAAGGTTATCTGATAGCGCACTGAAGGGGAGGTAAACACTATGGAGAGATCAAACTCCCGTTCCAGCCGCTCCTGCACCACCTCCAGATGGAGCAGGCCGAGAAATCCGCAGCGGAATCCGAATCCGAGCGCAACTGAACTATCCTTCTCATAGATGAGCGATGCGTCATTGAGCTTCAGCCTATCGATAGCAGCATGCAGTTCCTCATAGTCGTTTGAATCTACAGGATAGATGGATGAATACACCACCGGCTTGACTTCCTTGAATCCCGCGAGCGGCTGTTCACAGGGTTTCCGAGGATCTGTGACGGTATCCCCGACCCTGACATCAGCTATCTCCTTAATCCCGGCGATAAGGTATCCCACATCGCCGGCACGGAGGATTTCCTTGGGATAGGTGCCGAGACGAAAGCATCCTACCTCCTCAATCTTATATACAGACCGGTTGTGGTAGAACATAATCTCGTCGTTCTTCTTGATTTCACCGTCAAACATCCTGAGATGCACCACGACACCGCGGTATGCATCATAATGGGAATCGAAGATAAGCCCCTTGACGGGGAGTTCCTCGTCACCCTTCGGCGGAGGGATGTACTGCACGATAGTTTCAAGCAGGTCCGCAACGCCCTGCCCGGTCTTGCCTGAGACGAGCGCTGCAGCATCCTGATCCAGTCCCAGATCATGATCAATCTGGTGCTTCACCATCTCTATATTTGCACTGGGCAGATCTATTTTGTTGATAACCGGTATAATTTCCAAATTGAGTTCCATAGCCATGTACATGTTCGCAAGAGTCTGGGCTTCAACTCCCTGTGAAGCATCGATGAGCAGCAGCGCACCTTCACATGATGAGATGGCCCGTGAAACTTCATATGAAAAATCAACATGCCCCGGGGTATCCACTAAATTGAGCTCGTATACGTTTCCGTCACGGGCGGTATAGGGTATCGTGATAGCCTGGCTCTTGATGGTGATGCCCCGCTCACGCTCTATATCCATGGAATCCAGCAGCTGCTCCTTGAACTTGCGTGCCTCTACAATCTTCGCGTGTTCAATGAGCCTGTCGGCCAGGGTGGATTTCCCGTGATCTATGTGTGCTATGATGCAGAAATTTCGCTTTTGGGAAATGTAGCGGTTCATGAACTAAAATCCGTTACCGATTCCCTGACGCCAAAGCCCAGCAGTTCCCTAATGTCCCGGTCATCCATGGTCTCTTTTTCAACGAGCGCATTAGTAAGTGTTTCAAGCTCTTCGTGATGCTCCTTGAGTATGGACCGGGTTTCCTTCAGGCAGCTGTCAAGGATCTTGTTAATCTCGGAGTCTATACGCTTAGCAGTCTCTTCAGAGTAGTCCTTGTGCCTGGCAATCTCCTTACCGATAAAAAGCGGTTCATCCTCCTGGCCGTAGGAAACGAATCCAAGTCCACTCATCCCCCACTCGGTGACCATTCTACGTGCTATATTGGTAGCCTGCTTAATATCGTTGGATGTACCGGTTGTCGTATCATTGTACACCAGCTCTTCTGCTACGAATCCGCCCATAGTAATCTTAATCCAGTCCAGAAGCTGTTCGCTTCGTTTAGAGTACGTATCCTTTTCCGGGAGCGACAGGGTGATGCCAAGAGCCTGTCCGTGCGGTATGATGGTGACCTTGTGGAGCGGGTCCACATGCTTCAGATAGTAGTGCATCAGCGCATGCCCTGCCTCGTGGTAAGCTGTCGCACGTTTCTCTTCTACGGTCATCACTTTTGACTGCCGGGCAATGCCAAGCAGCAGTTTGTCCCTGGCCAGCTCAAAATGCTCCATAGAGAGCTTGCTGGTGCCTTCACGGGCGGCAAACAACGCTGCTTCATTCACCAGGTTGGCCAGGTCAGCTCCGGATGTACCGGGAGTAGCACGCGCTATGCGGTGCAGGTCCACCGAATCATCAAGCTTGATCTTAATGCAGTGAATCATGAGAATGGCCTGTCTCTCCTTCACGTCAGGCATATCAACAACCACCTGACGATCGAACCGACCTGGTCTCAAAAGCGCTGGATCAAGCACATCAGGCCTGTTGGTCGCCGCGATGACAATCACACCGGTCTTGGTTTCGAACCCGTCCATTTCTACCAGCATCTGATTGAGGGTCTGCTCGCGCTCGTCATGACCGCCGCCGTAGCCCGCACCTCTGGTCCTGCCCACAGCATCCAGCTCATCAATGAAGATAATGCATGGGGCGCTCTTCCTTCCCATATCGAAGAGGTCCCTGACCCTGCTGGCGCCTACACCTACAAACATTTCCACAAAGTCAGATCCGGACATATGGAGAAAGGAAACCCCCGCCTCACCGGCAACTGCCTTGGCAAGAAGGGTTTTCCCCGTTCCCGGCATGCCGACTAGCAGTATGCCTTTGGGAATCTTCGCACCGACCTTGACAAACTTGTCTGGGCTCTTCAGAAATTCCACTACTTCCTGCAGCTCGTATTTAGCCTCTGTCTGTCCGGCTACATCGGCAAAGGTAATCTTAACATCATCTTCCTTATACTCTTTCGCCTTGCTCTTGCCGAATGAGAACGCCTTGCTTCCCGAACCCTGCATCTGCCGGTACATGAACCAGAAGAAGAATATGAAAATACCCCAGGGAAGAATCTCCAGGATAACCCGTAAGGGGGAAACCCCCTTTACGCTCCCTGAAAGCACCACATTACGATCGATAAGCTTGCGCAGAAGGTCCTCATCATAGTAGGGAATTCTGCTGCGAAAGCGTTCAGCCGGCTGGTTGCGGAGGACAAAGATCACCTCATTGTTGTCTATGATCTCAGCAGACTGTACCTGGCCGGCTTCAACATAGTTGACGAATGTTGAATACGGCACATCCCTGGCTCCGGTATCACCGTTAGAGACAAGGATTACCGCAAACATCACAATAAGAGATATAAGAAAAAATAGGGCAAACCGGTTCCTTCCAAAGTCAAACCTGGGTCCTTCAGACGGCGGCTTATTCTGTTTGCCGTTATCATTATTCATACGTTATACCGACTCCCTTTTCTGTATGGAACAGAGCACATAGTGCTCGTGCTGTCTTAACTGTCTCGTATGCGCTGCCGCCACACGGTCTGCATACCCAAAGTATGCTCCAAGGACTGCCTGCACTCCCCCCCGGTCTTCAAGTACCGGTATTTTCCACCGGTCCTCTGGAGGTACCTTCCAATCAGAAAAGAGTGCTGAGAGATGCTTTGTTCCCTGAACAGCGGTCATCGCATCCCCCGGGGCTGCAGACCTGACTATGAGCGGATCTGCAAGCTCTTCCCTGATCAAACCTGCGGCACCCGGCTGCAGGATGCTGCTTGTTATGGTGCTCAAATACACGGCATTGAACAGCGGTGTACTATCATATTGTACAGACTTAAGATACCGCTTTTTACGGTTATGGGCAACTCCCCTATTCCATAAAACTATGCCGTCCTGTATCGTGATGGTGCTCCCGCCTGCGGAGAAAACTGAATCACCGGGTAAATTGTTTCTGCAATGCTCAAGAAACGGCCTGATCGAGGCAAATGCCAGTTGCCGCTCCCCATCACCTGCAATATGATCACCCCATATGCGGTAGAGTACCTGCATCCTGGTATACGGCTGCAGGCTGAGAAACCATGAGAGAGGAAACTCAGCACTTCCGGAAAGCCGTCCGAACGTTCCCGGCAGCGAGACTGGAGCTATGCTGTCAAGTGACTCCAGGGCCCACTTGATCTTCATCCTCAGGGTATCCAGTGCCTTACGGTACCCAGGATAGATGGTTTCAATTTCTTCGAGGGCACTACGCACTCGATTCCTGGTGTACACATCAAGCTCGTTGGTTGAATCAGTCCAGCTCGGCACCAGGTGCTCAGTCAGGTAGTCAAGCAGTGCTGACTTCTGCTCATGGAGAAGCGGCCGGTAGTAGGGCTCCCTGACTTCGGGTATTCCCGCGAGACCTTCAAGGGAACTTCCCTGGAAGACCCTCATGACCAAAGTTTCTGCCTGATCATCAAGGGTATGTGCGGTCAACACTGCCGCCCCATCGAGTTCCTCTGACCTGCCCATAAACGCGCGGTAGCGCATCTCCCGAGCCGAAGCTTCAACCCCTATCCCGCAATCGTGAGCTCGGGCATGTACGCTTCCCTTCTCCAGCTCTGCAATCCTGAGGGGTATATGCATCTGCCCGCAGAACTGCTCGACCAGTGTACGCTCCTGTTCCATTTCATCCGGCGGGCGGAGAGCATGATCCACATAAAAAGCACTGGTGCGTCCTGCATATGCTGATTTTGATAGGATGTCGAGCAGTGCTGCTGAGTCCGGACCTCCGGAATAGGCAACGACGAGCTTGCGGGAATCTGGGAACCGGTAGTCAGCTATCCTCTTCAGCACCCTTGAGGATAGGTCTCTTTCGATTGTACTCATGCATCACCTGCTCGAGGGACCCTGAGGTCAGCTTCAGTGCGGCTTGACCGGCAGCGGCAATCCCCTGGTGTATGAAACCTGATTCTGTATCGTTCGGCACTCCCAGCACGTGTGCAACCACCGTATTATCGGGTGCCGGCCTCCCGATACCTATGTATACTCTGGGAAAATCTGAACTGCCGACTTCACTGATCAGCGACGCTATGCCCCGATGTCCGGCAGTTGACCCTCCCCGTTTAATTCGTACAGTACCCGCTGGAAGGTCCATAGTATCACAGAGAACGATCATGCGTGAAGGAGCAATATGGTACCTGCGCAGCAGACGTACAGCAGCCTCTCCCGAGCGATTCATATAGGTGAGCGGTTTTGCCAGGATGAGAAACGTCGTATGATACCGTACCGGGCAGTATAGGTATGGCCTGAAGAACGCTTTACGGAACGAGCCATGCAGTTCCCCGGCAATCCAGTCTAACGAGAGGAACCCGACATTGTGCCGGGTCCCTGCGTACGTGCCTCCTGGATTTCCAAGCCCAATAAGCAGATGCGTAGCTGTCACTATTCTGATTCAGACTCCTCGGATTCCTTGTCTTCCCCGATGACCTCTGGTTCCTCGGCCTCCTCTTCACCATGCTCCTCAACCTCAACCTTCGGAGCAGTGACAGACACGATGGTCATGTCATCGTCAACCAGCAGACGTACTCCCTCAGGCACTTTCAGGGTATCTATATGGATGCTCTCTCCGACCTCAAGGTTGGTCACATCAACGGTAAAATGATCCGGAATGTCCTGGGGTGTACATTCAACTTCGATTTCATGGAGACTCACCTGCAGAATGCCGCCTTCCTTGACGCCCTTTGCGCTGCCTGTTATGGTCAACGGAATGTGGGTCCTCAGCAGCTTGCCCTTCTCAACCTCGAAGAAGTCCAAATGGACCAGATAGTTCTTCAGCAGGTTTTCCTGATAGTCCTTGATAAGCACCTCGTGCTTTTTCCTTCCGATGGTAATTGTTATCAGGGTGTTCTCAGAAATATGGTGAAACTTGGTATTAAATTCCTTAGCTTCAACAGCTATAGCCTTCGTCTTGTTCTTCCCGTAAATAACTGCGGGAATCTTCCCTTCACGACGCAGCTGCTTGGTGACACCCTTACGAAGATCAGTACGATCATATCCTTTGAGCGTGTACTCACTCATGAAAAACTCCTTTACCTATAAGCATAATGGTTCTGGGGCGGCAGGATTCGAACCTGCGATACCGGCTCCAAAAACCGGGGTCTTAACCGCTTGACGACGCCCCATAGACAGCAGGTTCCTATGATCAGGACCCAGCTACCTGCGGGCAATAGGAAGATTATACATTTTTGGGGAATATGTCCATACCTGCCGGACGAGAGTTCAGCTACTCATCATCCGATTCTGAAAACTCATTCGGAGCCTTTTGGTACTCTTCCAGGATTTTATCCTGAAGCATTCCTCTGAATTCTGAATTTATAGGATGGGCGACGTCCTTATATTCTCCGCTTTTAGTCTTTCTGCTCGGCATTGCAATAAATGCACCATTCTTTCCTTCGATGACCTTTACATTATGCACAACAAATTCATTGTCGAACGTCACTGTCACATATGCCTTCAGCTTGCCGTCCGTATCTACTTTACGAACGCGGATGTCAGTAATTTCCATTGATCCCCTCCATGAATGCATCAAAAGATACGCACCTAGTGTACATTGTAACCTCCAAATGGGCTGATAGCAAGAGTTTTTGTGAGTACAACCCTATGCTGCTGCCCAGCAAGTGTCCTTATAATCTCCTTCAGATCACATGATTCAGGGTAAATTCCCACCATAGCGCTGCCGCTTCCGGTGAGCACGGCAAAACCCTGCTGATCAAGCTTTAAAGCGGAACGTATATCATCATAGCACGGGTGCATCC
>SKXS01000209.1 GCA_007128345.1 Spirochaetia bacterium | reverse complement strand
TCACGCTGATTCTGAAAGGCTCCAAACAGCACTCAGTGGTTAAGCACCATCTTGACCGCTCCCCGGCATACGGAGCGTTGGCTCATGTACCCCTTGATGACATACGTCAGCGGGTAGACTGGTGCATTATCCATGGATATCTTGATATCAGGTACGAAGGAAGACTGCCGGTTATCATATACACCCAGAAAGGGTGGATCATGGAAAAACAGACCCGCATTAAGGAATACCTGACTCTATTCAACAAGATGCTCGATACAGGAGATTTTAACCTTTCATTCATGAAGGATCGCAACCGAGAGATAACCTTTGAACTGCTTGATGCAATTGAACAGACACATGAACCGAGATATATCCCCCTGCTTGATTCATGGGCAGCAACAGACTATAAGAAAGTCGCTGCACGAATCAGGAAAGTTATCACATCACTTTCAGGCAGATAGAAATCCCGCAGGCAGGTCTCACGTCAGGAGAAATTATGGCTGTTATTACTAACTCATCAGCGAATACCTAAGAAAATGTTTCATTGTCTTCACAGATATGGCCTGTCGGTTCTATGGGATAACCTCCGTCCCCGACTATGGCAGTGACTGTATGGTATGAATTTCCTAGCAGATTGTGCACTCCATCTTTCCAGATAACCGGCTCCAGCAGCAGGAAGAAGAAATTTAACCTACGTGGATAGTTGGTGTTTCCCTCCGGGATTGGCATTGGCAATTCTGCATATCTCTGAGAGGGCATCGAAACTGCCGCAGATGCTACGAGGTTGGTCAGGCAGACATACAAAATTCTATAGTCAAACGCCGTGAGAGACCGTCCAATCTTTGTATTGCCGGTGCCGCAGACGCATTACCATGTCATGCGCATACTGTTGCGAAAGCCCAGATGCACCTGTATGGATTCTCCAAACGCAGCTGCAGATGTAAGCTCGTTTATCATAGCGTATCTCCTGCTGAAGACGAGGGGATACCCGAGGGAAAGCCCTGAGCTGATAACCGGTGATATCCGATGTGCTCCTATCCATTCCATATTCACTCCCCCGCTTACATACAGACCATCCATCCAGTGGCCGGTTTCCTGCAGGACAGTATAACGCACACCTGCCATAGGGCCGTGAGCAAGCGTATGCCCTGAAGAGCCATAGATAATTCCTCCAAAACCGTATCCCGCATTAACCGACAGCACCTGTGATATTGGCACATGTATCTGTACACCTGTTTGCCACCTGCTCCTGTCAAACTCTCCAATAACCGAAGGACGGATGAGGGCATACATCCCTCCTACCTCAATAGCCAGCCGTGGGCTGAACTCATCCTGTGCAGTGAGAGGGACGGAGGAGCATGCTGCCAGCAGCATTGCTAAAGCTGTCAACGTCATTACAAATCTTTTCATGCTTACCCTATGCTCAGTGGTCCTTTAATGCTTTCAACGCCTCTAAGATCACGAGGTCAGTATGTCGATATGTCTCAAACAGTTTTTCTTCAGGCATCCTTACCCGCATTCCCGCTGCCATGTCGCTGGGAGTGATATTCACCTGCACATGGGGCTCTATTCCCCGTTCGTGGTGATTTCCTTCAGGATCCACCAGTATATCCCGTGAAATACGCAAGGTGAATTCAGGAGTAAGTTTCACGCTGTGAGGTCTTCCGCTCCCTCCCCCCGTACGATCTCCAACAAGCACAAACGCGGGACTGCGGAAATTGCGCGCATTCGCGTAATAACACAGAGCAGCAAGGTGGTTAGCCGCAGAATATACTTCGTGATCAATCAGCAGAATAACCGGGCCGTCGTACTGCTCTCCCCTGGCCTGATGAGGCCCGATGGTTCTGACCAATGAACCATCGGTGCCCTTCACTATGGAAAAGCTGAACGTTTCCAACAGATTGAATCGGGCAATAAGATAGTCTCCGAGGGCAGAATTACCTCCGCCATTACCGCGAATATCAAGGATGATGCCGTCAGCATGAGTGGCTATTGCCTCATTGATGAACCGGTCTGCCCGGTCAATATCGTCAAAGTAGGTCATCGCAGGCAGTGCTATGTAGTGGTAAGCGGACGATCCTTCGCTGATGATTGCTGAGTAGGGTTCTCTGATCTCAGGAAACGCATCTGTCATTCTGCCCCCCGAGATGATCAGATCAAGCAGCTCCCCTCTACGTTCCACCCTGATTCCAATATCACCGGGAAACGGTCTCCCCCTCAGGGCCGCCGAAAAGAGTGAATCTGCAGCATGCTGTTCACGTGCATGCTCCGCCGATGCGCTGATCATGGTCTTTAGATAATCAAACAGATGATCCCATTGATGCTCAGGAGAATCCAGCATTCCAGATACTTCAGAAACTTGCCTCTCGTGAGCATCCGTCACCGCTACAATGCGGTCTCCTAGCGCAAGTCCGTCAGGTCCCTCTTCCAGTCTTCTCTGGGTGAGCTCTTCAACGTATATGCCCCGCTCATATCCGTACCCTTCAAAATACCGCAGTCTGATGCCCGGGTACGCTCCGTAAGGTGCAGGAGAAATCGATGTATGCCCGTCTTCCAGTGAGGCAACTGCTGACCTCAGTGAATCGAAAAATTTCTCCGATGGCACGGAAATACATTCATCCATGGAAGCAAAAAAGGTACCAAGTGCTGACCAAGAAGATGTATCTGCATAATGGCTGGCTGGTCCATGCCTACCCTGGAAGAAAGGGAAATCCCGCTCTATGCGCTGCTGCACTTCGATAGCCAGCTCAGTGTGTTCTTGAGTGCTTAATGAGGCTGGAAAAAGCGGACTGCTGCATCCGAGGGTGATCACAGTGATCATCACACCCATGCCAAGCAGATGCATCAGGCGGGAACATACCTTATTCTCTGTACTGATTCCAGAAAAGCAGCTGGAGTAATACATGGTTACCTCTCCAGCTTCTTCAGTTCCTGAATATGTCTTCCCGGATATACATAGGAAGGACAGGCTCTGCTGCAGGCAAAGTGATCCCGGCATGATGGGGCACCGCTGCGGCTCAGCGCTTTGGAGCGTATATCCTCCTGCAATTTACTGCCCTTCTGCAGTTCCCGGTTCATCATCGCCAGCGGCGCGGGACCGATGAAATCTCCTCCCACCGGGCAGGCGGACATGCAGCAGCCGCATTCTATGCAGTCCTCAAAACGCTGAAAAACAGCACCTTCCCTGCGGTTACATTCATCCTCACGAACATATGAGCCTGCAGCCGGCATGCTCCTGATCATGGATCCTAAATGTGCGACAAGATCACCTTCCCGGGGAAAGCTTCGTAAAGGCTCCACGGTAATCTCCTCCGTCCCCAATGCCCCGACGGTGGTCCTGCACGCCAGGGCTTCTTTCCCGTTTATGATGCAGGCGCAGGTTCCGCAGGAACCATGATGACACGAGTGCCGATATGTCAGTGTCGGATCCACGGTAGATTCCACTTCCTCTAGAAGTTCGACGATGGTAGTGGTTTCCTCCGCCTTGATCTGGTATTTCGACCAGCGGAATGGACCGCTTCGGGAAACCTTAAGCACATACTCCTTCATCTCTTAGCTCCTGGCGAATAATATGATCTGTGTCCCGGAAGTAATGCATCTGCGGTGCTGCAGGGTATATGCTGCCCTATAATGCTGCATACGCTATCTGCGGCAGCTTCACCCATTCCGCGGAGCGTCGTGGCCTTGCCGCCGACTATGCTTACCAGCCCATGTACCCGATTACCACCTGATTCCCCATGGTTGATGCAGATGAAATCACGGCTGAGCTCACGCACACGCTCATTCCCTGCAGCGCCAAAGAGCGGCCTGGAAGCAGACCATGCCGCATGGAACGGAAGTGAACTGAACGATGGGACCATCATGTCAGCCGCCTCAGTGAGATAGGGAATATCTTCACTGCGCGTACGCACCCTGTCAGGGTCTTCAGCCAGCCACTGTGTAGATCCTATAATTGACAGTCTTCTCTGGGGAACGATTATGTCGCCATCTCCCGCTGGGTGAAGCCTGCTGATAACCATGGAAGTTGCCCTTCCGCGTACCGCTGCCATGGTGCCAGGAGACGGGGACATATCAAGCTGTATTCCAGCCAATGCAGCAATCTTCCCTGCCCAGGCTCCCCCGGCATTTACTACAAGGGCGGTATGGATGCGTTCATCATTCCCAGTGAGACGGTTTCTCACCAGCACACCTGTAACAGCCCCCGAATGCACTTCTATATCCAGCACCTCAGTGTACGGCCTGAGATCTGCACCATGCAGTGCCGCCCCGGAAGCAAAACTGAGCACCAGTCTCCAGGGATCTATCGTTCCGTCCGGCACCCAGACAGCGGAGCGTATATTCGGGGAAACAGCCGGTTCCAGCTCCCTTACCTGGAGAACTGGAACCTTCTTGGCAGGAATGCCGGAATCTGCACAGCAGTCTAGGAACTGTTCAGTGTATCCGTCATCTTCCTCAGTGACCGATACAAACAAGCCGCCATTGTACTCTATTGCTTGAGGGGCAATAGCCCTCAGGATACTGCTCTCATGCATACATTCTTTTGCTATCCGGCGGTCCCCCATGGCATACCGGGCTCCGCAGTGCAGCTGTCCGTGATGCCTGCCGGTAGTTCCTGATGTTAGCTCCCCCCGTTCACACAGGATGGGCAGAAACCCCCGTCGGCTCAAGTCATAGCTGACCGCTATACCAGTACCTCCGCCACCAATAACCACAACTCTTCTTTCCATTGGTCGAGTATACCATGTGCCGCAGGTGGACGTAACAGGGTTTAGTTATTTTTTTAGAAACCCCGAGACTGCAGCCGTCCTGTGCGTCAGTATAGTTCTGTGCTGAATTTAACCTTATCTCCGCGTATTGTGCTCCGCCGGAATTCAATAATACGTCCCGTTACAGTCCTGGTGATACGCTCTGTCTGGAATATAGGTGAGTGGACCGGCACTCCGAGCATCTCCGATTCATATGCATCAGCAATTCTTGGGTAGAGGTACTCGGTGGCCTTCTCAATCTGATGCCCGTATTTCTCTTCTAGCAGGTCTGCAATCGATACTTGCTCAATCGGCTCATCAATGATGCCGGGTGCAGCTGTGCAGGGAATATAGAGGCACTCAAGGCTGATAGGCATATCTTTATAGAACCGCAGGCGGACAATCTCATAGTATTCCCCGCCTTCCAAATCATCAAAGATCTGCAGCACCTCCTCCGGAGGCACAGCCTGCACCCGCTTAACGACCCTCGACTGCGCGGCTATACCAGTATCACCTATCTCCTTCCCGAAACGGTAGAACCTCTGGAGGCTCTGCTCAATTTTCTCTGCAGAAATCGTCGAAGCCTTGCCACGCTCCGACTTGATCAGCCCTTCCCGCTTCAGCTCATCCAGTGCCTTTCGGACTGTCATCCTCGTCACAGTAAACTCTTTTGCGAGTGATCCCTCAGAAGGCATGGAACTGTGTTCCTGATATGTGCCGTTTCGTATCCTGTCAATAAGCATATGCTTAATCTGCACGTAGTACGGGATATAGCTTTCTTTATCAATAAGTTTCATAAGCTTTTAATTTCCTGGTCATATGGTAGTAGCAAGCCGCTTATATTGTCAAGAAAGAAAAGATTATGAAGGAGGTGCACCTTAATGCACCTCCTAGGTTATGATCACGTAATCTAAAATCCATTTGGTGCAGCCGCAGGCATGTCGTCAGCAGGCATGGGGGGTTCTTCATCCACAGGAGAAAGAAACTCATCAAACTTCGATTCGATGTCCGTAAGAGTTGAGGCAAGCATGGAGAGCTCCTGCTTCACTTCGGGAACCGTTTCAGATACCACTTCAGCAATCTCATCATCATTTGCCTGCTCCAAGTTGAGCAGATCCTCTTCAATGGCTGCTATGCGACTGTTTGCTTCCTCAATGTCCGCCTTCATTTCCTCCGCCATCTCAATAGAGATACCCGGAGCGCACGATCCCAGCAGGAACAGCAGTACTGCACCCGCTCCAAGCAATTGAAACACTTTCACATAACGCATATATACCTCCTCATTATTCATGCAATGTATACATTGCACTATGACCAGTTATCAAACATTTCCTGAAGCCGTTCAAGCAGTTCAGGACTCTCATTGATCATATGCACTATCTGGTTGAACTCCTGGATTTCAAACCCATACTGTTCTACCGCTTCAACCATTTCATCTACAGCAGCCTGCTGGACATCAGTTATATCGAGGATGGTCTCCTCAAACACTTCCATATCCTCTTTAGACACATGCTCATCAGCTACAGCAGGATCCGCCTGGTACATCATAAGGATTTCCTGGAGCCTCTCTTCTGAAATTGGAGACGTCTCAATAACTTCCTGAATCATCTCATTCGCATTCAGTTCGATCTGCTGAATCATTACCAGGGCCAATCCGAACTGCTGAAGTTGTTCATCCGTGATTTCCTCATATGCAAACTCCTGCATCGGAGGAAGCATAAACTGATCATCAGCAGAAATCGCTAAGGGGATGAGCAGTGCCAACACGGCTATCATGACAACCGCTGATCTTTTCCTGTTTACTAAAAAATTGTTCAATCGATGCATACACGCTCCTTACTATATTGTATTCATCAGTAGTATGTATACTAGTATAGATATCTTTACAACTAACGTCAAGCTTTTTGGACACATTAATGTGAACTTCCCAACTTTTTGTACACTCAAATAGATCTCCGCCAATCAGTATCTAAATAAAGCGTTGTATTACATATAATTTTCATATTTT
>SKXS01000148.1 GCA_007128345.1 Spirochaetia bacterium | reverse complement strand
TTATAGTCAGCGGTAAGCTCCGGAGTTAGCGCTCCGTAAGGAATATTCACAAGAGTATATGCAGTGCAAAGCAGGCAGTACATAGATGCCGCCCATGCAAACAGTGATCCCTGAGATTCATACCCTGGTGCAGTAAACATTAGTATCATAAAAAAAAAGAGCAGAAATGCACCGATGAACATGTAGGGTCTCCTCCGTCCCCATCGTGTTCGTGTCCGGTCTGAAAAATATCCGACTGCCGGATCGGTAACCGCATCCCAAATTTTTCCTACCATAAGGGCCGTGCCGGCAAGCCCCGCACCCAGATATACCACATCAGTAAGGAAAAACAGCAAATAAAATCCCATGATCGTAAAAAAAAGATTTCCCCCAAGATCACAGATGCCAAACCCGAGCTTAACGGTCAAAGGCAGTTTTTTTGATGGAATATTCTCTCCAAGAAAAGCTTCTGTTGTGTCCATAGATATGCTCCTTTCATGCAAGTGTGCTCATTGTACTTCCATGCAAACCTGCGGTCAAATAAAAAAGTGATCATATGATCTCCCAGATGTGGTACTATGATCATTGGGAGAAAGCGTCTATGAAGATACGGTGTCCCTGGAGCAATTCCAGCGATCTCATGAGGAAATATCATGACGAAGAATGGGGAGTTCCAGTCCACGATGAGCAGAAGCATTTTGAATTTTTACTTCTCGAATGCATGCAGGCCGGACTGAGTTGGAGCATCATTTTGAATAAGCGTGAATCCTTTCGCAGAACATTTGCTGGTTTTGACTGCAGAACCGTTGCGTCATTCACCTCACGCTACATTGATCTGCTGATGCTTGACAGAGGCATCATCCGAAACCGAAAGAAACTGGAGGCTGCAGTGGGGAATGCCTCGTGCTTTATGGACATCCAACGCGAGTATGGATCATTTGACGCGTATCTATGGGGTTTTACCGAAGGCAAGGTTATCAATCACCGCCTGGAATCTCAGGAAGCTGCACCAACACAAAATTGGCTCTCACATCTGCTCAGCAAGGATATGAAACAGCGGGGATTTCGTTTTGTCGGCTCTACGACTCTCTATGCTCATCTCCAGGCTGTGGGGGTGATACAAGACCACATGGTATCGTGCTTCAGATATCGGGAAATTATTGACAGCATCCCCGAAGAGGATATTATTACGGACTATTCATAGAGCAGGCGGTTATCATTGATCCTTCCGGCAGCACCCCACGATTCAGGTATTACATACCAGTTCTCAAGCGTACAGTCGGTGATTGATTTCACTTCCATCAAGTGCTGAAGAATGTGATGTCTCAAGCTTCTTGATGAAACAGTAATCACCCTTCGGAACAGTTCTTCCAGTGAAAAACCGACACCTTCTGCTAGATGACCGCCCCCTCCTGCGTACCGGAACGAGTTGACAGCGACAATGTATGTTTCATGCGCGTTGAAGGGTCTGCCGCTGGAAAGTTGGATAATCTGAATACGGTTACCTGGTTGTTTAGAAATATCTACTGTGTAGTCTATGCCTGCAGCTACATCAAACTGGTACGGCGGCACATAAAACTGAGGCATTCCCTGCTCATTTCTGACAATACCCTGCTGGTCATCCGTAACAAATCGAATAAGATGATCATATGGTCCCTGCATAGTATTAAACCAACCGCCATATGAGAACTCAAGATAATCCTTAATCTCCTGTCCTGTCATACGCAAAGAATAGATATAGCTCTCATGAGGAAACAGGCGGAAAAAATCCCCTATCAGCATAGGACCCTGTTCAAGAGAAGATGATACTACTGGGGCTGCTGCAAATGATACATGAGCACTGGTAAGCTTCAGCTGCACATCATGAACCAATCGCAGGATGCATGATTCTCCATAAAGGCAGCCGGTTGCAGGGATGCTGCTTTCCACATCAGCGACAAACTGCTTTCTATACACATCAATGCGCTTCTGCGCATCAGCAAAATGTGTCATAAATCCCTGATCAGGAACTTGTGTCAGTGCTGACACATGGCTTACCTGAACATGCTGCATAGTAAAGAAATCTGTATTGCGCATCCGAAAGAAATCAGCTGTAAGAACTGCAGCACTTTCTGCATACTCTCTCGTACTGATAATATGAACCTGACTTCCTCGCTCAGTACGCACTTGCGCATACATATCAGCGTTTCCTTCATTAGTAAAAACTATGTCTATGCCAGGCACGCTCTTGGCAAGCCGTTGAGCAATCGGGAGAGCATCCTGCGGTTCTGCACTGAATTCATCACAGTCAACCGCATGACGGTAGATTGCATCACCGCCGGCATGCAGCAGTACAACCACCACATCCGGAGATTCTTGATCCTTGATGATCTGTACCCAGCGGTGTGCCGACTCTATGATCGGAAGAATCGTCATAGCCGGCCAGTTTCTTTCAGGGATGCCGAATCTCGCATGGGGATCAACAAGCCCGAGCACTGCTATACGGAGATTATCTCTCCTGATGATCTTGTAGGGCCGGTTTATCGGTTCACCGCTTGTACGGTTCACCATATTAGCTCCAAGCATTGGTGCTTCCGCGCCCAGTACTGTTCGATTGAATACATTCGCTCCTGAACCAATTTCACGTGAACCTGCCACTGCGGCATCATAGTTTAAGAAATTGAGTACATCTGCTTGAATATGTGTGAGTCCAGGGTGCAGATAATCGTAGTAATACCCGATCTCACCTTCACGAACCGTGTTCCCCAGATCAAAAAGCACAAGATTGTCTGTGGAGTCTCTCTGCTCACGTATTACCGATGCGAGGTGTGCGAGCGAACTTGTGGCATCATCATCAGGAAAAAGCGCCCCCTTAATATCACCAGTCTGAATAATAGTGAGGGTAATACGTTCTTCACCAGTACCAAATATTTGTCCGGCAGTAGTACATCCTGCTGCGGTAAGCAGAAGAGCGGCAATCAGGATACCAGCAGTTAGGTAGCGCATCATAGAGTTAGTACTCAATCCCTTTTTTCGCGGGAATTCCCATTTTAAAGCTGTGCTTGATCTCATGCATATCCGTCACAATATCACCTAGTGCAATAAGCTTTTCAGAAGCCTTGCGACCGGTAATTATCGTACAGCTTCCCGGCCTGCGGTGTGCGCCAAGCCAAGTAACTACTTCATGTTCATTGAGCCACCCTTCCTGCAGCGGATAGGTAAACTCATCCAGTACTAATACATCCCACATACCGTCTGTTATAGCTTGCTGTACGAACAGCCAGCCTTTCATAGCTTCCTCAATTGAGGGGCCTAGGTCTTTCTGGTTCCAGGTAAACCCCTTCCCAAATGCATACCATGAAACCCCAGCGGAACGGGCAAAATGGTATTCCCCAAACCGCTCAGGTTTCTCCTTCATGAACTGAACCATACAGCAGCGCTTGCCATATCCGAGCGCTCGAAAAATCAGGCCCAGTGAAGCAGTTGTTTTCCCCTTCCCGTCTCCCGTATATATAATGTATAAACCGTCGTTTTGTCCCATGGGTTACTATAGCATGGAGCTCAATCAAGATTAAATCGGTTTTTTGTATGAAAGGACATTCTTTCGTTTGGGAATACTTCATGCTATTATCGATCATCACCTATGGATGTTTACCATAACCGGAGAAGATTGCGTGGCTGCACCTGACTGGGAAAACCCGAGACTGTATCAGAGGAACAAAGAGCCAGGACGTACGCTGGCTTTGCCCTATGACTCCCTTGAAGAGGCACTTTCTTCCCCCAGAGATGAATCACCCTGGAAGCAGTCGCTGAACGGGAAGTGGAACTTTTCCTACTATGCATCTGTACAGAACCTGCCGGATAGGATTTTTGAAGCATGTGACCAGTGGAACACCATTACTGTTCCCGGGGTATGGGAACTCCAAGGATATGGAAAACCGTATTATCTTGCTTACAGCTATCCTCCGTCCCTGAGCACATGTTCCTTACGCATTCCTTCGATACGCCGCAGCGATTCACCTGTCGGGGTCTACCATCGGAAATTCTTCATTGACAGTTCATGGCTTGAGCGTGAGGTTTACTTGCATATAGGAGCAGCAAAGTCAGCATTGCGGGTATTCGTCAATGAACATGAGATCGGTTATTCCCAGGGCTCCATGACGCCAGCAGAATTCTGTATAAGCCGGCACATCAAAACGGGATTAAACTCAGTTGGATTTGTAGTATACCGATACAGCGACGGCACATATCTTGAAGATCAGGACATGTGGTTCTTGTCAGGCATCTATCGGGATGTATACATAACAGCAGAACCTAAGACGCATATATGGGATTTTTTCTGTACCCAGAAGTTTTCTCCATCGTACGACCAAGTTCAACTCAGCATACAGGTCTTTCTGCGAGGTGCACTGGACAAAGCACGGCATGTGGAAGCAATTGTCACTGATTTCCATCATCCCCATACCGCTGTGCACACAGCTGCGGCTTCAGAATTCCGCCCTGTTTCTCACGATAGGAGTGAGATATCTCTCTGCTTTTCTCTGGATCATCCAAAACTTTGGAATGCGGAAACTCCAAACGTATACATGCTCGTTTTGTTGGTACGGGATCTTCATGGTTCGGAAGTTACCGTGAAGCGCATGCTCCTGGGCCTGAGGGATGTGCGTATCGTAGGTGAACAGTTGTGCGTGAACGGAAAACCGATTCGTATCCACGGAGTGAATCGACATGACTTTGATCCGGACCATGGCTGGGCGGTTCCCCGTTTCAGGTATCATCAGGACATCAGGCTGATGAAGCAGCACAATATAAACGCGATACGAACAAGTCACTATCCCAACAATCCTTACCTCTACGACCTCTGCAGCATCTATGGGATCTACGTGATGGATGAGGCTGACTTGGAGACCCATGGAGTGAGGAAACTAGGTATTCCAGGAAGCAGACCGGAATGGAAAGCAGCTGCCATAGACAGGGTAGAACGTATGATCCTCAGGGACCGCAACTATCCATGTGTATGCATGTGGTCACTCGGAAACGAAGCAGGCTTTGGAGTGAATTTCCATTACATGAAAGAGGCTGGTCGTGCACTGGATCCTTCCAGACCATTCCATTATGAAGGAGATACTGAGATGTCAGTAAGCGACATCTACTCCCGCATGTACCCGACACCAGATATGATTAATGCTATCGAGCATAGGCGTGATAGATCAATCACCGTATGGCAGCGGCTGATGAATCTCACTGCCGCAGAGAACAGAACGACGTGTCGCAGTCATTACGAGGGCAAGCCGGTTCTGATGTGCGAATTCGCCCATGCCATGGGAAACAGCCTTGGCAACTTCCACGTATTTACCGATGCGTTTGAACGATGTACTCATTTAGCCGGTGGTTATGTGTGGGATTTTGCTGACCAGGTAATTCGCATGCGTGATGAGCTAGGAAACACCAGGTGGCTCTACGGCGGTGATTTTGGAGAAAAGAAGACAAACGGGAATTTCTGTGCGAACGGTATATGCTCAGCTGACCGGGCGGCCCATCCGGCACTGTATGAACTGAAAACATGCTACCAGTTCATCTCATGCAGGTTTACACAGGAGAGTTCTAATCGCATAAGTTGCACTATACGTAACAACTATGCCTTTTTCACCCTTACACATGTGAAAATATTCTGGGTTGTGTTAGAAGATGGAGTTCCGAAAGAATCCGGCAAGATGGATGCGCCGCTCCTGGAACCAGGAACCTCTTCAACTTTACACATATCATTCATGCAGGGAATTGATTTCTCACGTGAGGTAATTCTTCACCTCTCCTTCAAGACTGATCGTGATCTTCCCTGGGCTGAACGGGGACATGAGCTGGCATGGTTCCAGCATGTCAGCTGTGTGCCGTCACACAGAACAAATGCCTTTTCTGCAAAGACTGTTGCACCCATGGAGGTGTACAATACCGGCAGTACGGTAATCATATTAGGGCAGATGGTCAGATGTGTTGTTGATCTAGCAACTGGTCATATCACAGAGATAGATTTTGGAGAGGGAAATATTCTGCTGGAACCGGCTGTCCCGAATTTCTGGCGTCCCTTGACCGACAATGACCGGGAGTATGCAAACTTTGTCCCGGCATTGCGTATACTGCAGGACAGATCGTGGGAGCATGCCACCAAACGGTTCAAGCTGGTATCATTGCACACAACAGCTCCGCATGTGGGAATGGTATGCGTTACGGTATTGCAGCAGAGAAAAAACTTCCATGGTCCAGTTGAATTAACCTACACTATTGAATCATCCGGACGTGTCTGCTTATCGATGGAGGGCAAACCAACGAAAGACTTGATACGGTTCGGATTTACCCTGCCCCTGCCTATTTCCGGCAGCCAGATCTCTCAGTGGGACTGCCGATGGTACGGGAGAGGTCCTCATGAAACCTACTGTGACAGAAAGTTAGGAGCGCCCATAGGCATACATTCGGTTAGGCTTGACAGACTGGATCCGGAATTGTATGTGAGACCACAGGAATACGGAAACAGGACTGATGTACGATGGTTTGCACTGATGAACCGCCATACACGCCAGGGACTGCTGTGTTCTTCGGTGGGTAACGACGTACTGGAGTTCAGCGCAAGAATGTGGAGTCAAGATGAGATTGAAGCGGCAAATCACGTACATGAACTCCCTGTATCCAGGGGTACATACCTCCAAATTGATCATTGCCAACGTGGGGTAGGAGGAGATATTCCCGGATTCATCAGCTTGCACAGGCAGTACGCACTGCCTGGTAGACAAACGTACGCGTATACGTTTAGTATTGAGAAAAAGAACGATTGGGATCATACCAAGGAT
>SKXS01000186.1 GCA_007128345.1 Spirochaetia bacterium | reverse complement strand
TGACTCTTGCATGATAATAGGCGTTGGCCGCACCGCGTTTATCAGCTTCGGGACACAGGGTGGCGTCGTTGTAGTGGTGAGCCATCATCAGACAGACATCAGCGAAATCACTTACGGGCAGGCTGCTCCTGATAAGAGCCACAACTTTCGGCCATTTCTCCTTCTCCAGTGGCGGCCTGAACATGATACCTGTCTGCCAGTCGCCAGCTTCCTCCCCTATCTCCGCGCCTTCAGCGTGGTCTGTAACGAGCATGTAAGCGGTGTTAGGTACAGGCTCCTCGTACACGCGCCAGACGTAGCGGTCATCATCCTTGTCCTGCCCGATCAGTTCCGTCTCGGAACGGAGCACCCCTTCTTCGCCGCGTATCCCGTTCCATGGTTCGTTGGTTTCAACCACCATCCTCCGATAAAAAGGACTCAACCGTGTGAGCCAAGCGTCCAGTTTATCCCTGTTAAAGTAAGGTTCGCCGGATTGTTCCCCGTGCAGACCCCAGACACGGGCGCGTCTACGGTATAACGGGTTGTTGATGCGGCGTGCCTCAATCTCGTCGTTGTCACAATACGGACTGTCGTATTGCGTGGCATGGAACACCTTCTTAACGGAAAGGTTGTGCGTGCCGAATATGATGTCGCGACTCCATGTCATACCTCTGTACGGTGTCATTACCATGTTAAGTTGCTGGCCGCGCTCTTGTGCGGCAGAATAGTAATCGTCCGTCGGCGGTTCCTCGTCCAGAATGATTTCCCGCGCCTTGAACGCCTCGAACTTTTCCACACCGGATTCGTAGGTGATAACGCGGATTGCGGTATTCCTAATCAGGTACACGGTACTTTCCCTGACGCTGTATCCCTTATTGCCTCTACTCATGTCAACCAGCGTCTCAGGCAATAACGGTCTACCGGATCGAATGAAGAGGTTCGGATTCCACATGGCCTGAAACGCTCTCTGATACGTGCCAATCCAGATTTCAGAGCCTTCACGGGCCACTAAGTCGGGCGGGAACTTACCTACACCAATTATCGTTCCGCAATCCCAGCCTTCCGCAATGGCAACTGCTTGAAGCTGATCCTCGTTATTCGCATACGACGAGTATTTCCTGATGTTAGTTGTCAGCCAGGTGTTGGATTTAATATGGCGACGGCCCCAGCGGCGCAGGTTCTCCCATGATACTTTCCTCGGTATGCCTGTGTCTACCCCTGCGTCGTGCCGGAGACTGTACGGAAACACCCCTGTAAGCTGACATAACGCCCTGATAATGGCCGCACGACTACCGCCTACCTGCGAGCCTTTCAGGATAATAGTTAAGTAGGTGTTGTTTGTGATGTAGCCCGTCTGAAACGGGTGCGGGTCTTCTCCTATGATACGACTTATTTTCGGGTCCAATAAGTCAACACCGTCTTCCCGCGCCTTCTCGTACTGCCAGCTTTCGCGCTTCTTCACGTCAAACGGCTCAAACGCGAGATAATCCGTCATCTCCGTCTTCTGTTGATGCTGTTTTAATGCTTCAGATAAAAAGGTCAACTCACTCATTTCTTGCTCTCCTCGTCTACCTGCATGAATAAGCGGTGCAACTTCTCTATCCCCATATCCTCTAACTGCGGGTTCCCTTCGGACAATTCCCTGATGATGTCCAGTAAACCTGGAACCAATAGCCGTTTCAATAAGGATTTCTCCACATATTTATCTTTACCCACGTCAAAGCTGTCACGCGCTATCTTCGCTATCGTCTCCGCGTTACGGCGCATTTGTTCGTTCAAGGTCGCTGACAGCTTGTATCGGGTGTCGTCGCTTAAGGCTATCGGCCCTTCTTTGCCGCGTTCCGTTAATCCGCCCCCGCTCAGGAGATTGTTCAGGCTGGCCTGTAATTCCCTGCCTTGTTCCGGATCAATAAACTCCGTCTCCTTCAAAGCCTCCGCTATTGCATTAAGTGCTTCAACCCGTTCCCCTTCACTACCAGCCCCGAGCCTGTCCCGAAAGTCGGTGACTTCCTCGGCCATATCTTCAAGTATCCCTTTAGCCCGCTGTAAGGCCCTGTTAATCTCCTGCTGCTGTTCACTGTAATTTACCTCCTGCATTAACAGGGCCTCGTACGTCTTCAAAACAGGCAACTCCTCTTTATGCCCGTCCAATACCAGCTTCTCATGTTTTACAGCCATCTCATCACACTCCTCCCTCGTCTTGCCCCGCTCACAGGCCTTACAGTAACCAAACCCCGGATGAGACGTGCCTTGCCCCGCCTCATTGTTGCATTGACACACATCCCCGTCCACCCCTTTCTCCTTCAACTCCTCCAACTGCCCCACACACCTCATATCTCAAAACTGTCCTTCCTCGTCCCCCTATCTAGCCGTGCGGTGGTGATCATCTCGCTCTTTACTACCAGCTTCTTCGGAATCACCCGAACTAGATCATACTCCCCAGCAGTAAGACCCCTTGAATCAGAAATGGCATCCGCTATGGTGGAGTACCGATTAGAGGTGTACGGGTAAAATGTACCGTCGCTCCATTTACCCACCGCTATTGTAGTCTTCATTCTATTCTTCTCTTCTGTCATTTCGTCTCCTATTTGTTTTTAATCATAACCCCTAGCGATCCCTACAACTATATCTTAAAACCCCTACTTATCCCGTTCTGACTTCCATCTTTCACCCAATAAATACCGCGCAAAGCCCCCTAAGTCGTCAGGATTACAAACACCACTATGGATGTCTTTACGTACCATTTGTGGCTTTTTCCTAACAAACTCCGCGATTTGCGCCGTATTTACACGCCAGATTTTTCTCTTAGATTTCATCATATCCCCTAGCAATCCATACAACAATACACATAAACCCCACTTTGTCAACATTTATCTTCACATCCCTTCCCTAATCCCCACCCCAAATTACCTAACCGCGCCCGCGCACACGCGTTGTAATGTAATTTTTAACCCACCTTTTTCCCACTAACCAACCGCCAATCGAACAACAACCACACACCCACACAGACAACCATAAATACCCTACATGTTAAGCCGATTGCAAACCCACCCATATACATCAATCAGTAACCACCATGCAACGTAGCCCCCCCCCTATACGTACAGAATCATTAAGGAAAACCCCATAATATACACGGTTTCATGGCTACCCGTATTTCATTAGGGAAATGTCTGTGGCTCCTCAAGGGAAATGTCTGTGGCTAATCCCACGACCTCCCTAGCCACCAGCAAAGGCCCCCCCTCTGGGGCCCCCTCCCCCCCCAATAGCAAAGGTGTATGGCTAGGATACGTGATAGGGGGTACGGGATAGGGATACGTGATAGGGAATGGCAAGGGGGATATGGCAGTAGGGGATGCCGGCAAGGGGGATAACCCATGAGGGGATAACCCATGAGGGGGATAACCCAGTAGGGGATGCCGGCAAGGGGGATAATACTCTTAAGATGAAGTACCCTTTAAAATGTAGACCCCCCCCCGTGTGCACCCATCAATAGCGGGCGTGCTCCGCAACTTGTAGGAGATGCGCTATCGCTAACGCTGTGCTGGCTGTGCTGGCAATGCCGACCAGTAGTATCTGCCGGTAGAGGGTGGGCCCGATCATGGCCGGCCGGTAGAGGGCGGGTCGGATCATGCCGGTCGCTGGTGATTGCCGAAATATTACAAAAAAAAGCCGAAATTATGCTATACGTATATATCGCTATATGCTAGCGTGGTGGCATAGTTAATAGAGATAGGGGCGCGCCCCGCTTGCCTCTATCTCTAAAAATACAGCGGGGAATAGGAAGGAAGTAGTTATGAGTAAGAAAGAAAAACCATTGCGGATAGAGGAATTGCCTACGCCGCAGAGCAAATCGAAGGCAGTCGATTACGTCGACGTGTCTGACGATCAATTGCGCGACACTATGGTGGGTTGGTGCACGTCGCAAGTGTCCGCTCGTAAAGCGCACGCACGCGCACGCGCTATCACAAAGGATATTAAATGCGAAGACAAAGCCGTATTTGATAAACTTTGGAAAGAGGAGTGTATTCCTATTCTGCAAAAAGGCGGTTTTACGAAGCACGCTATTGAAAAGCGGAAAACCCGTCTGATGTCCCGCCTCGGAATGAAGACCGGAAAGACGCAACCCAAAATCAAACCGGACATTGCCAGGGTTAAAAGTACGATTGAGAGCTGGATTGATAGGGGTCTCACGGTATCAGAGATTGAATCAATAATCTTATCTCTGAAGTAAATGACACTTAACCCTATAGGCCGCCTGCCGGGATTAACCGGCAGGCGGCCATTTACGTTTACGGACAATTGTCCGTTATGGACGTGTGTCCGTACGGACATTGTCCGTTTTTATAGACTTCCGTCCGTACGGACATTGTCCGTCCTCTTTTACACTTCATTCTGCATTCCCGATTTCCGGGCGTACAGAATGAATTGTAAACGATTTCTGCTGCTGTACCGCTACACGCAGCCTCTGGGTTTATCGGTTTCAACCTAAGCAAACGGAAACGAACAAGCGGCTTGACTTGCGAGCCGGCGACCAAACGCAAGCGCAGCGCATAGGCCAGACCCGGCGCGTAAACACTGGCCATCACGTTTCGATGCGGAAACGAACGAACGGCGCAATTCCGTGAGGTGTGACCAGTCCACCCTTAAAGACTAGGCACAAGACGAGCCTGCGAGTGTCTTAGCAGGCCGGGGCATGGCTAGTAACACTGTTACTAGCCGCCGTAACCCCGTCAACTCCATACAAACGATAAAGCGGCATAGCCTAGTACGTACCCAAGCGTTACGATAAACGGAACGGCACTGAATACCGGAGCGGTATACACCGTAAAGGCGGCTTGGATAAAGAATAGCCGGAGGCTTGACCAGCCAAATCCCGTAACCTCCATCAACGGAGGATCACGAGGCCGAACTGTGAAGAATCACACCCCATAAAAAATACCCCGGAACGAATGTTCCTGAACAATGGGAAACGAAGCACTCACAGGAGAGGCCGCCCCCCACTACCCAACTCGTATGGATTGCCTTGTGCTGCAAGGCCTGACGTGAGCGGTTCGGCAAGGGTACTTTGTCATCAGTAACATTGTTACTCGCCCCTGGCAGACGGGTGTAAATAGTCTGCCCCACTTTGCAATCTCCGCAGGTAGGGCAGACGCTCTACCTGCAATCAGGCGGTTTACCGGCACGCCCACCGGTTTGCCGCCTACAATAACAGGGCGAAACGAAAGGAAACAAGCCATGCTTGAGCTTCAGTCAGTAATCTTTGGCGTGATCATCCCGGCGGTTGCCGGGACAGTGATTGCGCTAATTGCAACACGCAGAACAAGAGGAGAGGAAAAATGACAGTATACGACACAACGAATGGGGCAATCATGCCCGTAACGGAAGACGACTTCACCATGCACCCGGAATATGTTCCGGTGCATCGAGTGCAATGGCGGGATGCCGTCCGTAACGAACCAGAACCAGAGCCGGAGCCAGACTACGAACTGGCAGCAGTTAAACAGTGGGAAAGGGGGCTGCTATGCTAACGATGAAGAAGGTGCTCAAACAGCACCAACGCATCCTGACCGCCACGCTGGAGAAGGATCAGCGCGTGGATGTGCTCAGAAAACGAGCAGGCTGTCCCGACTCGTTCGACCGTGCCTTGCAGGACCTTATCTGTGACGGGCAGGTCTACTACTGCGAAACGAATCCCCACCTAAAAATAAGGAGGAGAGCATGAGTCCGGAAACGATACTCAAGTATAGATGCGTCCGCGTCTGGATGCACATGTGTGCGGCCCGACGCAACGGGCAATGGGCAAAGCACCTGCGCCTTGCTTTCAACGAAAGAAAGAGACAGGGAAACTACTAAAAACGAACCCGGCCACGGGAAACGAGACTCCGGCCCGAGTGGCGCAAGCCGGAAACAAAAGGAGAGAAACATGAATAAAAAATACATGTTTGTAGTTGAAGACAGCGGGTGGTTCGAGTTGGACCTACCCGACGACGAAGCGGCGATTGAATATGCCGTGGAAAGAGAACACGAAACAAACACACCCTGCTCTGTCTATGACCAGCAGGGCAACCAACTAGGAGAAAATAAATGAAAGACATGAACGATGTGGTGCATTTTCTGGAGAGATGCACCATGTTTCAATGGTACAGGGGGTGCGGATTCGTGTCCCTTGACATCTACGAAGACGACCACACCGCCGACAAGCGGCGGGTGCATCGCCTGTACCTCCATAAAGGAATAAAAAATATCTCATGTGAAGTCACCGAACTCTCCGGGTGGAACGAAACGAAACAACGATGGGATAACTATATCGCAACCTCCTACACGGACGACCTGAGCAGGAGAGGGGAAAAGAAACTGCGCCAATACATAGAAGAATTGGCAGTACGAGAAACGGGCGTAACGAACCCGGAGGTTTTCACACACGTAACGAAAGGAAATCTGCCCTAAAGTGGAAAGGAAATACTGACATGAAGAAGAAAGAGATGATTGAGACCCTTGAACAGGCCCGCCAAAACAAACTGGCCTACATAGAAGCCTGCCAAGGGAACATAAACCCTCAAGTAATCGAACTGCGCAACAAGGCGCAAGGAGAGGCTGCCGCCTTTGAAGCAGTGCTGCTCGCGATGAAAGGCCAAAGCTACATGCTCAAGGTGTATGCACGAGGCCATATAATGGTATAAAATAACATGTTGACATTCATATATCGATATGATATAAGGGTTTCAACAATACAGGAGGAAGTATGAAGAAAGCATTCATGTATGAGGCCCACATCTATGAATTGACCCGCGGGCCGCACGGCAAGGACAACGCATGGATAGAGGGGAAACGAACAGCACC
>SKXS01000069.1 GCA_007128345.1 Spirochaetia bacterium | reverse complement strand
GTGGAAGCCGTCATTTCACTTGATGGAACATCATCAGCGTATTATCAGCGAACACCAAAAATAGTTGCCTTTGTACTTCCGCTGGCCTCTTCTATGCAGGTATTAGGGATTATGCCTGCTGTCGCTCTGCTGACTACGAACAGAAAAAAACTGCGATCCTATGGATATACTAAACAAGAGATTGATGATTCCATCATATTCTCCGGGTTTTCGCTGAATAAGACCCTACTGGAGCAGATGACTCAGTCATCTGAACATATAAAACAGACAATGGATCTCCCATTCCCTGAATCCGTACCCTTCCTAAAGATCATTGCCAGTAAAACCTGGGAGACGTGCAACAAGCAGCTGAAGATGACGCCCAAGGAATATCAGATTCAGCACCTTGCGCGAATCGGACCTCATGCACAGTATGAAATCATGGAAGGAGATCATTTCATATATCTAAAAAATACAGCGGCTATTGCAGAGATGACTAATCGGTTCCTGTATTCATAGAACAAATACAACTGCCCAGTATCATGTTCTTAAGCCGCTGAAGCATGCACTCGCTGTATGAAACAATGGTGAGGGTTTCTTCTGGGGTAGCAGCATCAGGATATCCGAGATAATCTGACTGTTTGCTCCATATGCTCTGCTGAATGCGAATACAAAATTGCCTTTTTTATAGGTCCGAAAGGATTTCCCTGTGCTGAGCTTACCTGCCCAGTGATGCAGAAAGTGCGGATGGGTATATGTGGAAGGGATACATTACCGAAAGAGTGCCGGAACTCCCTGTACCCTCAGGCTTCCAGGGTGCTCCTGATAAGTTCATCTGCTTCACCGTTGCGTACAAAACCAGGTATGTAGGTGTGCAGCAGGCCGATGAGCTCCTCGGGGTCAGATGAATTAAGCTCCTTCATGAACTTTTCGATGAACTGCTTTTCCAGGGTCTCCTCCACCTTTGCCTTGAATACCTTCGGGTAGCTGGTGGGGATAGTCTCATCGCACTTGGCAAGCAGTTCCTCATAGAGCTTTTCTCCGGGTCTCAATCCGGTGATCACAACCTTGGATCTGCCGTCGCCGAACTTCTTTACTAAATCCTGGGCAAATTCGTAGATCTTGATAGGCTGACCCATATCAAGGACCATCACTTCCTTGCCCTTCCCAATGGAACTTGCGAGGAAGACCAGGGATACCGCTTCCGGAACAGTCATGAAGTACCTGATAATATCCTTGTGAGTCACGGTAATCGGCAGTCCCTGCCTGATCTGATCCATGAACAGCGGAAGCATGGAACCCCGACTTCCCAGGACATTGCCGAAACGCACCGAGACGATCTCCGTCTCCTTGGTGGAGAAGGCTGATCCAATGAGTTCGGACATGCGCTTCGTAGCACCCATGACATTAGTCGGGTTCACAGCCTTGTCGGTAGATATGACGATGCACTTACGTACCTTGAATTCTATGCTTGCTTTGAGGACATGGTAGGTCCCGCCGATGTTGGTCTTCAGCGCCTCTTCCGGGAAATATTCCATCAGGGGAACATGCTTATAGGCAGCCGCATGGAAGACAATGTCAGGTGCATGCTCACGAAATACACTCTTGAGTTTTTTTTCATCCTTCACATCGCAGATGACCGGGGTTACCTGCTGGCTGAAGGAAGTCTTGTAGTTGTTGAGTTTCAGCGCGAGGTTGTGTATCTCCGTCTCATCAACATCCAGGATGATGATCTTCTCTGGATGGTAGGTCATAAGCTGGCTGCAGATCTCACCGCCTATCGTTCCCCCCGCTCCGGTCACTAGCACTCTACATCCCTTCACCAGATCAATGATGGGCTGCCGATCGATGGTCACCGGCTCTCTGCCCAGCAGGTCCTCCACCTGAATGTCCCTGATATCAGCGATGGTCTTCTGGGATGACTCGAGCTCTATGGTGGAGGGGATGATCTTCACATCCACCTCATATTCCTTCGCAAGCCCGATTACCTCATCCATCCGCTCCTTCTTCATATTCATCGTTGAAATAATAAGGGTCTTGATCTGGTACTGCTGGAATATCTGTTCCAGGGAGGAGAATCCTCCTAGGATCGGTTTTCCGTGCAGCAGGGTGTTCTGCTTCAGGGGATTGTCATCCACGATGCCTACGATCTTATATTCCAGCAGGTCCTTACGGTAGAGCCGCAGCAGCTGGTCTGCTACCTCGCCCGCTCCGTAGAGGACAGTCCTCGGCAGGTTGATGTGGTTCAGATCGGTGAAGTTGTATCCCCTTGCCATCCGGAAGGTGAGGCGGTAGCCGAAGAGAAACACCAGGCTCATAGACCAGTAGGGAAGCAGGAGGTGGAGAATATTAATCTCTCCGCGTGTAAAGGCGGATACAATCATGACAGTGAAGAGATGTCCGATGAGGAAGCTGATGCCTCCCTGGTACACTAGTTCAAGAGAGACGGTCCGCAGCGATATCCAGTAGAGCTTCATGAGTACGAAGACAACGATCTGAAAGGCTACCATGAGGGCAATTAGCAGAAAGGACGGCCATTCAGGAGCGTGGCTCCACAAATGCTGGGAGTTTACGTAATAGCTCAGTTCCCATGCTGCAAGCAGAAGCAGTACATCCGCAGAGATGAGGCCTGCATTTCTGACCAATCGTTTAATCTTATTATTCATAGGCACCCGCACTTTTTACCATGTATTCCAAAACCTTCAGACCGTCAAGGATCAGCTCAAAAGCTAGCAACCTGAAGAGAGAAATTCCCATGAAAAAACGAGCCCGGCTGCATGAGACATATGCAACCTGCCCGTTTTCCGACAAAGGTTCTGATCTGAGTGCTGAGAAGCAATGGCATGTTTCATCAGGAATCCGAATTCCCGGTTATTCCGGGGGGATTCCCCAGTTATTCCATACATCAGCAGTAAAGGCCTCCCCAATTCAGCCGCATTTGGTCTGCACTACCATAGTAACATAACATCAGAAAAACCGCATATGTTACATATAATCTTTCATCTTTTTATGGCTATGCATCCGGTCTATTATCCCCCTGCACATTTCCTGCAATTATGCTGTATAATTACACTGCATAAACCCTAAGAAGAACTATACTATACATAGTTCATTTTGAGCAATAGGTTATGCAGAAATTGAAGTAAAACACGCATATCCATTGTGATCAAGGATGTGTGTGCTTCAGTTCAACGGCAATCCCCAGCCCGGCGAGTACCTGCAGGACTTTCTGGAGCTCTACCGTGGGCTTGCCTTTCTCCAGGTCCGAGAGAAAGTGCAGGCTGACTCCGCTCACATCAGCTAGGTCCCGCTGGAGCATGCCCTGGCGCTTGCGCTCCTCCTTTACTATTTCCCCAATCTTCTGGACTGAATCAATCAATACGTTCACGTCCGTGCTCCTTGGCAAGGTGTATGGTACCCAGAACTATAGCACTACCTGATGCTGCAGACAAGAGCGCCTGAGAAAAACAGTATGAAACATTTTTCCTTGTCAGCCTGCTTGCCGGCATATACAATAATCTGATGAAAATCTACAGATGTACCATATACCCGCTGCCTGACCCCATGATAACGTCTTTTGCCGCTGCTCTGAGGATTGTAAAGGAGATTGAACCAGTCATCTCCATGCATGAGACCAGGCCCCAGGGGATTCAGGGAGGCTGCCCCTTCTCCTGCGTGACCGGAGATGTCGTTTCCATTGCGGGATCAGCCGGGAGGTGCATTGATGGGTAGAGGGTGTACTTTAACCGTAACAGCTTGCTCAACAGAGAGCATGGACCGTTTTTTTAGCATTGACTGCGACAGTTCGTTTCGCCGGGGAGTGGAGAGACTCATTGCGGACGGGATATCCCGCCCTCAATGGTGCTTCATAGCAAGCGACGGTGAGACAGCTGTCGGGAGAGTAGGGTACCTGCAGCCTTGTATAGGAGAACTGAGGATATTCGGACTCGCACTTCCCCAGCATGACAGGGATGCGGGAACAAAGCTGCTTGAAGAGAGCCTGGGAATTATGAAGCATAGCGGGACAGCGCGGGTGACCTGCCAGCTGCATACCGATGAGCTTCCCCCGTATAGCGAGCTCCTATGCAGCCAGGTAGGAATGCGGGTAGTCCAGGAGAAGGTCCGTTTCATGCGGGACTGCAGTGTTTCCGGGGCAATTCACCAGCGGCTGCGGTTTGTTTCTGTCAGGGAGGCAGGATATGAACTGTTTATCAGGACGGTCAGGGATGTCACCAGAGATACCCTGGACAGGACTGATGCCGCATCAGTCACGGAATTGGGCGAAGAGCAGGCAGCCACACAGTACAGTGAGGAGCTCTCTTCGATAGACAATGCACGTGAGCACTGGTATCTGGCCTATCAAGGAAATGAAGTGACCGGACTTGTTGTTCCCCAGGTGTTGGAACCTGGGGTTGGGGCGATCAACTACATTGGGGTGGTGCCTGAACAGCGGGGAAGGGGATACGTGGGTGACCTTCTGTATCATGGGATAGGTGTGCTTCAAGCGCGGGGATGCTCCCAAGTTATTGCCGACATCGATTCACAGAACCGTCCCTTGGAAAATGCCCTGGTGAAAGGCGGATTTCTTGCTGAAAAGCGCATACTCCTCTTCGAGCTATGTTGGTAAAATTCCTGTGGGCACGCAGGAATCAAGAGGTAAAACTGAAAAAAAATACCTTTGCGTACTTGGCCTGAAGGCGATAGCTCTGATACACTCATGATGCAGGGGCATACCGTACGGGGAAAGGAACCTCCATGAAAGAAGGACCGAAAATCACCATCATTCTCTACATGCTTGCTCTGCTAATGGCAGCAGGGACGACAGGGTATGTAGTGCTGCTGGATGTCTCGTTCCTGGATGCGCTGTACATGACCATCATCACCATATCTACCGTGGGATTCCGGGAGGTGCAGGACCTGAACGTTCCCGGCAAGATATTCACCATAGCCCTGATTATCAGCGGGTTGGGCACCGTTGCCTACGCGTTTACCCGGATAGTTTCATTTTTGGCCGAGGGTGAATTCAAGAAAGCCATGCGGAACAGGAACATTGCAAGGAGAATAGCCGCCATGAAGGATCATTTTATTGTCTGCGGGGCAAGCCAGACGAGCATGAGCGTCATCGACCAGTTCACCAGAAATCAGGCAGACTTCGTGCTCATAGAGCAGAACGAGGATAGATGCGAGGAACTCATGAATCAGGGCATGCCTGTGATCAGGGGGGACGCGACCCAGGAGGAGGTGCTCAAGCAGGCGAATATCGAGCAGTCAAAAGGCCTGGTCACCTGCCTGAATACCGACAGCGACAATGTTTTTGTGGTGCTCACCGCCCGGGAGATGAACCCAAAGCTCCACATTGTCGCCCGGGCGATCGACAAGCATGCGCCCCAGAAGCTCCGGAAAGCCGGGGCGGACACCACCATATCACCGAATGAGCTGGGAGGCACCCGGATGGCCTTCCTCATGCTCAGGCCGCACGTAGTTTCCTTTCTGGATGCTATTACTCATATGGGGGAAGACACTCTCGACCTGGGGGAGGTGACCCTTGAGGAGGGGTCCCCGCTGGTGAACCAGACCTTGAGTCAGGTAAAGATTCCTGAGAAGACCGGCCTCATCGTTATAGCAGTCAGACATCCCGACGACAAGCTGCGGTTCAACCCCAGTTCTACCGAGAAGCTTAGGAGAGGAACCAGCATGATTGTCCTGGGGAAGCAGGAGGAGATCAGCTCGTTGAAGAAGATGGCGCATCTGGATGGTTAGTGCTGCCTGCGCACCTTGAGGATACAGTAATTCCAGTTGAGTATCTCCGGTTCGAAGAGCTCCATATATGATTCGTACTGCTGTTCGTACTTCTTTTTCGGCGTGGTATCCGCCGTCCTGGGCACGATCACGTAGTCGTAGTCGGTGATCTTTCCGTAGGACATCATTCCCTCAATTGGCTCATCCTTGAATTCGTGCTTGGTGAGCACCAGGATCTTGCATCCCCTGCATCCGTGGAGAATTGCAGATTTGACCACCTGCTCCTTCTCACTCTCAATATAGAGGCTCCCGTTGTAAATCCGGGAGGTTCCCTGGATGATGAAGTCAAACTGCTTGTTCCCCAGCATGGTATCCGGGTCCCCCAGCAACGTGAGGGTGACCGGGTCCATGACCCCTCCGCATACAGATATATCGAGCCGAGAGTGATCCACATGCTGGCTGAAGAGCACAGGAAGGATTCCTGCATTGTGGGTATGGAGGATGAAGGAGTGGGTGTCCTGCAGCTGGCGTTCGATGAAAATATTTGCCAGATGATAAACCGTGCTTCCTGCCCCGAGGAATACGGTCGTCCTCTTAGCGGATTTCCTGCTGTCCAGTGACGCGATGATCTTGTCGTAGACCCCGTTGGCTGCCCTGATCTTCTGGGGCACGTGGAGGTGCTGCTTCTGGACGAACTCGAGCATGTTCGCACATAGAGCAAGCTCATAGTCCCTATCGTTGCGGGAGGCAATTTTCTCGAAGAGCTTGGCGCCGATTTCATCCTCGTAGCGCCTGAGCTGTGTGAAGATCCACTGACTGCTGCTGTAGTCCACACCGAAGCGTTCTTTGAGATGGGCCCTCAGCTCTTCAATCGGGATCGAAATATCACGGATGGCCTCCACCTGGCTTGACTCAAATACTTCGGAAAACCGGTAGAGCACTCCCATCACCAGATCGCCGCGTTTGAGTCTCTGGGGTGTGTGCTCCTTTGTACTCTTTTTGGTATCATGCATAGGAGACTATTATAGCATCTGAAGTGATATTAAGCAAATATATTTATTTAGGCAAATATGCTTCTTTATGTATATATATCTATGTAGGCTGTCAGACAACTGCAAGTTTTTTCTTGGGCAGTTGTTTTTTCCGTGGTAGCATGAGTATACAAAGGTACTATAAGGAGGAATC
>SKXS01000104.1 GCA_007128345.1 Spirochaetia bacterium | reverse complement strand
GGCCTCCAGGCGCTTTCTGCTGAATACCTGATTGCACACAGGCTGTCTCCGGGGGTGCATCCGGTCCCTGAGGAGATCAACGCGCAGGTTGCCGACCTGAAGCTTGGGTCATTAGGAGCATCAATTGATGTCCTGACACCTGAGCAGAAGGCCTACCTGGACAGCTAGGAGGATGGTGATGGATGAGCAGGACCTGACTCTGTACCGGCGTCAGCTGCATGATGATCTCTTAAGCTCTGAGGATCAGCAGGTCTTGAAGCGTCAGCGGGTGTTCATCCTCGGGCTCGGCGGGCTCGGCAGTCCGCTGGCGCTGTACCTGACCGCAGCAGGGGTAGGGACCTTGGTCCTCTGCGATCATGATGTGGTGGAGCTGAGCAACCTGAACCGGCAGGTGATCCATAGCCGCAGCCGCCTGGGAATGGCGAAGACTGAATCAGCAGTAAGGACGCTCACTGAGCTGAACCCCGATGTATCCTGCATCCCCATAAGGGATGTGATTGCTTCCAGCGAAGATATCTGCAGGGCAGCCCGCCAGTGCTCAGTGCTGGTGGACTGCACTGACAACATTGCAGCCAGAGTCCTGCTCAGCAGGGCATCTGGGGAGTTGGGAATTCCCCTGGTACACGGCGGTATCTATGCATGGTCAGGACAGGTGTCGGTGTTCATGCCGGGGGAAGACCCCTCCCTTGAAGATCTGCTGCCTGAAGCTGACCTTCCTGGTATGAAGCCGGTGATCGGCGCGGCTGCCGGGGTGATCGGTTCCATCCAGGCATCTGAGGTGATCAAGCTGCTTTTGGGAAAACCCAGCGATCTGAGGACACATATGCTTGTGTACGACGGCCTTGCGGGAAATGTCTACAGGTACATGAAAGCCCGGACGTAAAAATCCTTGACAACACTGTGAGGGAGCGGTACGATGGCTGTAAGAAGTCGACTTGCGACTATATAAGAGGTTAATGTGGTGCTGCAGCTCCCCTTCGGCAAGACTCATGTCTATCTCACAGTGGATGAGAAGCTGAAAGTTGATGTCTTCGATGTGGACAATGAAACAGAAGGAGACGGAGAGGGTCTCATACTCAGCGCCCTGGAAAAGGGGAGTCCGGCTTTCTTGTCATGGGCAGCCGGCAGAAGTCGAATTGTTCTGGTCATCTCAGATTACTCCCGTGCCACGGGGACACATATATACGTTCCGATAATCGTTGAACAGCTCCTGGATTCAGGAATGCGGCCTGATCAGATCACCATTCTTATAGCCCTTGGCCTGCACCGCCCGACAACTGAAGATGAGATGGTGCAGCTGGTGACTCCGCGAATATATAAGCTGATCAACGTAGTGAACCATGATCCGGACGGCAGGATCACGGATGTGCAGGGGACCGGGTTTTCTGCATATATTACCGAAGCGGACGCAGTAATCATCACTGGGGTGGTGACATTTCACCCCATGGCTGGTTTTTCTGGGGGGTATAAGAGTCTGCTTCCGGGCGTTGCAGCACGTAAGGATGTCATCAGCAATCACAGGAAATTCTTCCGCGGACTGGCCCCTCATCCTGGAGTAGGTCCTGCCATGATCAATGACAATCCTGTGCTGGATGATATTACCGCATCCTGCAGGTCCTTTCAGCAGAGCATATACTGCCTGAATGTCGTCATGCACCAGGATGATCGGATTACCTATGCCTCTGCAGGGACAGTGGACCATGCATGGGGAGCATGCAGGGACTTCCTGATGTCCAGATGCACGGTTCCGTTTGATCGTCGGTATCCGGTGGTTATTGCATCAGCCGGAGGATATCCCGCAGATTTTTCTTTCTACCAGTGCATGAAGATCCTGACAAACGCATCGCGGCTCTGTGAGCCCGGAGGGGAACTGTACATTCTTGCTGAATGCAGCCACGGATGGGAAATTGATCAGTCGTTGTTCTCCATGTTTTCAGCCTCACTTGAAGAAGCGGCGAAGCAGCTTCTTGATGATTTCAGGATGGACGCACTGGCTGTATATATGGCTATGCGGATCATACGCCGATATCAGGTGCATCTGCTTTCTGCGCTTCCCGAGGATGAAGTGCATGCCTCGGGAATGAAACCGTTCGGAACGTTGGATGGGACTGTACCGGCAGCCGGTACATGTGCAGTATTGCCCTATGGGGCTAAGCTGCTTCCCATCATGAATCAATAACCCAATGGAGGGAAGCATTATGGCAAACGGCTTTTGGATGAAGGCCCTGCGGGTCAATCTGACTGATGGAACGCTCTCTGATGAAGCGCTTGATGAATCACTGCTTAAGAAGCTTATCGGGGGAGCGGGAATGGGAGCTCACTATCTCTATCAAGAGGTGCCCGCTTCAGTGAATCCCTTGGATGAAGCAAACCTTCTGCTTTTCACCACCGGCCCCTATCAGGCGACTAAGCTTCCCGGCTCCGCAAAATTCTCCATTGTTTCACGGTCTCCCTTGACCGGCGGATTCATGGACACGGCCGCAGGAGGCTCCTTCGGTCACCGGCTGAAACAGAGCGGGTATGATTTTCTTGTTATCAGCGGGAAGAGCGCATCGCCTGTGTACCTTCTGGTGGACGAAGGGAACGCACAGCTGGTTCCTGCTGACGGACTGTGGGGAAGGGATTCGTTTGAAACTTGTGAGCATATTCAAGCGTCCTATCCCGGCACATCTGTTGCTGCAATTGGAAAAGCCGGTGAGCATCAGGTGGCCTGCGCGTGTGTCTATGTTGACTGCTACTCTGCAGCAGGAAGGGGAGGCCTCGGCGCAGTGATGGGATCAAAACTCCTGAAAGCAGTTGCTGTGCGCGGATCCAGATTTCCTGAAGCATCAGATCCTGCAGCGCAGGAGGAGCTCGAAAAGCGTCATAAGAAAAGTATAACCCAGATATCAGCACCACTGAGAGAGGGGGGAACCGTCGGCGGTCTTGTGCCCGGCTCAGAAGCAGGCAACCTGCCGGTAAAGAACTGGAGCCTCTCTTCCTGGCCGGGACATGCTGAGAAAATCGGACTCCCCGGGTACAATGATATGCTCAAGCCTAAGCTTCACCCGTGTTTGTACTGCACCGTAGCCTGTCACAGGTCCTCAGACACCGACATGCCGGGCGGCTGGCATTACCGCGGCCCTGCGCCGGAATATGAAACCCTTGCTCTGCTTGGCGGAAGCTGCATGATCGACGATCTGGAGCTTCTCGTGCAGGCTAACGACTACTGCAACCGAATGGGTATAGATACCATTACGGCAGGCAGCTGCGCCGCGTTTGCAATGGAAGCCCTGGAAAGGGGACATACCCGAGGGCATCTACCTGACTATTCGTTCAACTGGGGCGATGGACGGGGTCTGCTTGTATTTCTGGAAGAGCTGGTAGCCAAGCGAGGGTTCGGGGGGCTCTTTTCCCAGGGAATCCGTAAGGGTGCTGAGCACTTTGATCCTGAGGCATCTGCGTATGCATGCCATGTGAAGGGGATGGATATCCCGGGGCATGATCCGCGGGTCTACTACAATATGGCGTTGAATTATGCCACCGGGAATCGGGGAGCATGCCATATGCGTGCCTATTCACAGATATCAACCATGGGAGCTCTGCTGCCGGAAGCGGGCATCGATACCGCACCGGCTCCGGATACTCTCGACGGGGCGGCCCATGTCGTTAAGGTATACCAGGACTTCGCCGCATTCTACAACTGCACTGTCATGTGCCAGTTCATGATTTGGGGAGGATTCAGCCTCCAGGATATGACTGACTGCATCAATGCCGTAACAGGATGGAACCTTACAGTGCAGGAGATCATGGAAGCGGGTGAGCGAGTCTTTACCCTCCAGCGGATGCTCAATAACCGGTACGGGATCGGGGCCGCCGATGATACGCTGCCTAAGCGTTTCTTTGAAGCCTCTCCAGATGAACCAAGGAAAGGGAAAAGCCCTGAACCGTTCGCTGATGCTATGGCGGAATTGTACCGTGAACGCGGGTGGGATGACCAAGGGAGGCCGACCCGGCAGAAGGTGGCATCCCTCGGCTTGGACACGCTCCTAAGTAATTCAGGGAGGTGAATGCCATGGGACCTACTGTAGAGATAGGAATACATGTGTCGCTCTGGACGCCTAACTGGACTGATCCTATCCTTGGGCATATGGAGACCGCTGCTCAGCTGGGATTTCATGCGGTGGAAATTCCCCTTATGGTACCCTCCTCCGTCCCTGCCGGCAAGATTAAGGAACTTGCAGCCAGGCTTGGACTTTCCGTATACTGCGGAACGGGCCTTGGCCCTGCCACTGATATTTCTTCTCCAGATCGGGAGACCAGGCTGCGGGGCATGAAACATCTCACTGCCTGTCTGCAGATTGCTTCAGCTATTGGCAGTCCTTCACTTGAAGGGGTGATCCATTCCTCCTGGGGCAAGCATGCACCTGTCACGGATGGAGAACGAAAATACTCAGCAGACATACTTCATCAGGTTGCCGATCAAGCAGGATCCCTGGGGATACAGATGGCACTTGAATGCATCAACCGGTATGAGAGCTCGTTTCTCAATTCGGTGAAGCAGGGCAAGGAGATGCTCCGCCTGATAGATCATCCGGCTGTGGGACTGCATTTGGATACCTACCATATGAACATTGAAGAGCAGTCTATTGCTCTTGCCCTGAGGGAAGCAGGTGAGGATCTCTTCTTCCTCCATTTTAGCGAGAATACCCGGGGATACCCGGGAAGCGGATCCCTCCCGTGGCCTGATATTCTTGATGCGCTGAAGCAGATGGATTATGCTGGACCGTTGGTTATGGAGAGCTACGTGTTACCTGACTGTCAGTCAGGTAATGACTGTTCAATTTGGAGACCTATAGAGCAGGATGCTGAGGGACAGCTGAAGCGGAGTCTGGATTTCATCACGGCACTATGGATGATGCGATGAATACCGAACAGAAAGATATGGTAATTACCTGCAACGGCCATGAAATGCAGCTGCCTGAAGGTGCTTCGGTTTCCGACGTGGTTGCCGTCCTCAAGCGCGGTTCGTATCCCCGGACAGTATTTCTTAACGGCGAGCATGTGCCGAATGAAGCATGTAGTACCACGGAGCTTAGTCATGGAGACACCTTGAAGATAGTCTTTTTCATGGGAGGAGGGTAGGAGGCTGACTGAATATTCTTGACTTGCAGGAGAGGTCGTACTAAAATCATATAAAGTCGACTAGCGACTATATAGATTCTATTGATACGAATTACATGATGAAAAGGAGGGATGATGTGAGCGCGGAAATTGCACATCGTGCGTTTTCAGTTCTAGGTGCGGAAATCGGTCTGGTTTCGAACTACGCTTCAATAATTGAAGATGACGAGTACTTTCTCGGCAAGGGAGCTAAACTGCATTCGCTGCTGAGCAACTTTTATGAGCTTAAGGAAATCCCGTTCACTTCGTCCCATCATGCATATGTTGTTTTGACCGACAGCGGCAAGATACCGTTTTCTACAGCCGGCACAGATCGGGAGCTGTACATTTCCGGACCTATCAGGCAGTTTGAGGAGCAGACCGATGACAAACGGGCCTCCCTTTTCGGGAATATGGGGCTCTTCTCAAAATTCCTCATTCAGGTGCTTGAACAGCAGGGCATCTATTCATTCCATTCAACGTCGTTCTATCATCGGGATACTAACCGTCTGTTCCTTGTGCTCGGCGGCACCGGATCCGGCAAGAGTACAGTACTTCTCAAAGCAATTCATGACGGATACGAGGTATTCGGCACCGAACTCACCCATGTGCAGTTCTGCGGGGATGATGTGGTGTTCCACAAAGGGTCCGTGTACCAGAACTGCAGGGTAGGTAACCTGGTGGAAGATTTTCCCTCACTGATCGAACGGTTCAGCATCAAGGATGTGCCTGAGGAGAACATCTGGCATGCGTATCTCTCTGTGGATTTCTCATCTGTAGCCGCTCCTGAGAACAGCTTGAAAAATCCCGAAGTAGTGATGCTCTTTCCCAGGATTGAGGCCGATAGAAAGGTTCCGGAAATATTCAGGATGAACAAGCAGGGAATAGAGTCAAAAATCTATGATAATTTTTGTGAGAAGATATCACCCCCAAGCTATGTATATACGCATGAGTTTGTACCGACGGTTGATACCCGTGAAGCAGTCTTGAGGCGGCAGGCATTTGCCAAGCGTCTTGCATCGTACGACGGGCTGAAGGAAGTATGGAGAAATATGGCAAGCCCCCATATGTGCCTGGATTCCATACTATAGGATTGAAAGGAGAATGAGCATAATGAATCAAATAGAAAAACGGGGTATGGAAGGCGTCTACCCGATGCCCGCTTCCGGGCGTACTGACCCGCCCAGGGAATCGGGCCTGACTATGGTGATAGATATGGGTTCCGGCATAGCTGCAACCAGAGATCTGCTTGATTTTGCAGGAAGGTACATTGATATCATGAAGATATCGTCAGGAACTGCGGCAATTTATCCTGAACGCATCTTGGCGGAAAAACTGGCGCTGTGCCGATCCTACGGGATAGAGACCAAGACCGGGGGGTCGCACTTTGAAGTAGCCTGCTGGAAGCAGGCGGCGGATGCTTTTTTCCGGAAGGCCCTCAGCCTGGGGTTTACCGCGGTGGAGATTGCGGACGGGCATCTTCCCTTGAGTGAAGCAGTCCGGATAGACTCAATCAAGCGTGCCAAGGACATGGGGCTTAAGGTGGCAACGGAAGTGGGGAAGAAGCTTCCGTCGGAGAATATTAAAGCTCCCGGGATAGTAGAGATGATTCAAAAAGACCTGGAAGCAGGATCAGACTATGTCATCATTGAAGGGAAAGCGTCCGGGATGGATGTCGGGATATTCGATGAGGCCGGAAACATCAACGAAGCTGAACTGGATGAGATTGTTTCCGGAGTTGATGACATGAACAGGATCATTTGGGAGGCTCCCCTGAGGCCCCAGGAACAGGCGCTTATACTGCGGTTCGGGCCGAATGTAAACT
>SKXS01000237.1 GCA_007128345.1 Spirochaetia bacterium | reverse complement strand
GGAATCAGCAATAATCTGAAAATAATCCCGATCAATCCGGTTTGAACACCCGTGCAGTGCATGAGCTCGTATGATGATGCAGCAAGATTCCCTATCATCACATGAAGAGCATAGGGTGTGCTGTCAGATGAAATGCGTGCTTAATATCTCAATAATTGGGATGTAATATCAATAATTAGTTGACCCGCTGGTCTGCATTCTGGTATTCTTTAATTCATCAGGGAGGATATACAGGGATGCCGGATTTTGGAAAGATTTATCGTATCCTTGAGGTGCTCCATGACAACTGTCAGAGCGGGATTTCAACAAAAGATATAAGCAGAGAACTCGATATACCTGTTTCTACATGTTCAAGAATACTGGTCTCTCTGCGGAATTATGATTTTGCCTACAAGCGGTTGAGTGACTCAAAGTACACCCTTGGTTTTGCCTATCTGCGGTTTGCCCAAAGTATTCTAGCAACCAATGATGAAGCGTTTTTCAGCAGGCCGGTTTTAGATGAGTTGTACAGCAGAATTGAAGAAACCGTATTTTATGCTAAGTACTCTGGCAGTTCTCCCATCGTCATCGATGTGCGAGGTCCGGTGAATCCCAGAATAGCTGTGGGACTGGGTGAGGTGATGCCGCTCCACTGTTCAGCTGCAGGCAAAGCAGTTCTGGCTTTTATTCCTCAGTACGAGAGGGAAAAAATTTATAAACGGATACAGTTTGACCAGTATACCGATAATACCACACTGGATGCAGAAGCTTTGGAGGTAGAGTTGGATGAGATTCAGAAATCCCACGTAGCCTACAACCACGGAGAGTATCATGAGGGGATAAACGCCATGGCTGTGCCAGTATTCAACCGGTTCGGGAATCCTGTAGGGTCAATTGCTGCAGTGGGAACCGCAGCACGGCTTACTGATTCAGCAATGCGAGAAAAGCGTCACCCTTTGCTTGCTGCTGCAAAGCGGTTGTCAAAACAGATTATCAGGGAGTAATTATCCCGAAAAAGGAAACACAGATGTACGAGAATTACCAGTTTGTTGGAAAGGACTATCCAAGAAAAGAGGGAAAGGCTAGGGTGAGCGGAAAGGAGAAATATCCTTCAGATCTGTCTTTCGACCATATGCTGTACGGAAGAATACTGCGTTCGCCCTATGCCCATGCGCGGATCAAATCTATAGATTTCACTGAAGCCAGAAAAATGGGGGCTGTGTGCATCAGTTATGAAGACGCACCTGACCAGTTCTTCAATGTACGACTTGTGTCCATACCATCGGCTACTTACAAGGACTGGACAATATTCAGCGACCATATGCGCCAAGTTGGTGACTTCTACGGAGCAGTGGCAGCCGAAACTGAAGAACTCGCTGAGAAGGCCGCTAGAGCAGTTAGGGTTGAATGGGAAGTGCTCCCTTCGTACCTCACTATGGAAGATGCCATGGCCGCAAGCGAAAATCTTATACACGAGAAGGTCTACCTCCATGATAAGGAAGTTATTATCAGGAACAACATCGCCTGTACCAGAGAGGTTGTTGAAGGGGATATTGAAGAGGGATTCAAGCAGGCCGATGTCATTATCGAGGAGACATTCGAGACTCCCAGGCAGTACCACTGCCAGCTTGAAACGAAGACATGCGTGGTCCGACCTGAACCGGAGGGAGGAATTACCGTTTGGCCGACTACCCAGGCAGTTCATAATACCAGAATTCTTCTGGGGAAGGTTTTTACTATACCTCTGAATAAGGTGAATGTTGTAAGGGTTCCTGGGGGGGGACATTTCGGTTCCGGGATCCATACCAATCCCGTTGCCCTGATAACAACCGCACTGGCTCTCAAGGCGAATCGTACTGTGAAGATTTCTCTCTCCAGGGAGGAGGATATGTACGACCACGTGAGGTATCCATCAAAATATACTCTGAAGGTTGGCGCCCGCAGAGACGGCACCCTGACTGCAGGTCATATGAAGGCATACATAGATATCGGATGTCATCACGTACAGGCTCTCGCATTTTTAGGCGTCATGAGCGGTTTCTGGCATTCCCTGTATCGAATGGAGAGCATGAAATATGAAGGGACTGCAGTGTATACCAATAAGGTTCCAACCTGTGCGATGCAGGGCTACGGAGCTCCCCAGGTTACCTTCGGCGTGGAATCAATGATGGATATGCTTGCAGAGAAACTCGGTATGGATCCCATCGCCTTGAGGATACAGAATTATGTTGGTCTGGGTGAGATTTTCTGGGGGCAGGGGCCGACAATCAAGTCAAAAATATTTTCTGACGGTGTAGTTGAGCTTATTGAGAAAGGAGCCGAGAGAATCAAGTACTACGAACTTAAGAAGCAGGAAAAGGGAAGCGGCCGTTACCGCAAGGGAATAGGGTTTGCCCGGGGTTTTCATACCTCTGGGACTGGAGCTCCTATGCCGGGCGAGGTAAAAGATTATACCACAGCACAGGTTAAAGTGAATGAAGACGGGTCAATTGATATTCTCACTGCTCTGATGGATCAGGGGGGCGGCACCTTGGATGCTGCGGCAAAAATTGTAGCAGAGGAATTTCAAGTATCCTTCGATAAGGTAGGAATCTCCCCCGCGGACAGCCGTTCTACGGGATATGATGTCTGCACCCATGCAACACGGGGAGTCTACTGTGGCGCCGGAGCTGTACATGAGGTCGCGAAGGAGACAAAAAAAATACTCTTTGACTATGCTTCGCGAATGCTAGATACCTATCCGGGATCGCTTGAGCTTATATATGAAGAGGATACCGGAGAGACTCGGATATCGGTTGTCGGCAATCCGGAGCGTACTGCTACTATTGCCGAAGTGGCAGATCATGCCATGAACAAAGACTGGGGAACCGCAATTTTTTCCAAAAGCATCAGAAAGACAGCCTGCCCGCCTGCATATACCAATTATTTTGTTGAAGTAGAGGTGGATACGCACACCGGTCATGTTCGTATACTCAGGGTTGTGGCAGGCAGCGATGCAGGAACAGTGATCAACCCTGACCTGGCCAGGGGTCAAATGCATGGGGGATTTTATCGGAGCGCCGGTATGGTGCTGCTGGAAAATACGCAGCATGATGGGTCTACAGGTGAGCTGACCAACAAGGCATCCCTTCTCGACTACAAGATGATGGGAATTGATGAAATGCCTGACGAAGATAATTTTGAAGTGATTTTTGCCAGTACATATGAGCCTACCGGTCCGTTGGGAGCTAAGGGAGTTGGGGAAGCAGCCTTTAATTCCGCTCCTCCAGCTATCGCTTCTGCAATCTGTGATGCCATCGGTGTGAGATTTACCAAACTTCCGATATCACCTGAAGACATTCTCGAGGCAATTGGAGAAAAAAAATTATGATAAATACGCGAATAATCCATCATGAGTTTTCCTACAGTAATCCCGGAACACTAGCTGAGGCACTGGAGCTCAACAATGAGCCGGGAAGCACTGTACTAGCTGGAGGGACAGATCTGATAAACAGGCTTAAGCTCGAGACTGCAACACCCTCAAGGATCATCTACCTGGCAGGGATCAGGGAATTATGGGATTTTTGCTGTGATGACGGTCTGAAGATAGGGGCCATGGTTCCCATGCGGAGAGTGGAGAAATGCCGGACGGTGCAGCAAAGATATCCCGGCCTGTATGAAGCCCTTTCCTCTGTAGGAGGATGGCAGATACGCAACATGGCTACCATTGCAGGGAATATAGCAAATGCTTCACCTGCTGCCGACTCTTCTCCGGTTCTGATGGTCTGCGGTGCTGAATGCGAGATTTCATCCATGGACAGTAAAAAAAACGTACTATCCCGCATTATGCCTGTTGCAGATCTCTTTGCAGGACCGGGGAAGACACACCTCGCTGACAATGAGATTATTACGGCTATCCTAGTTCCACCCCTAGGTTCTGACGTCGGTACCGCTTTTGAGCGTAGTGCCAGGGTTAAACTGGATGTGGCTAAGGCTTCAGCAGCTGTCTGCTTGCACAGGGAGGGAACCCGTTGTGCTGACATAGCCGTTGCAGTAGGATCTGTAGGGCCGGTGCCGCTACGCGCTGGTACAGTTGAGGGAATGCTCAAAGGAGCGGTGATGGAAAAGAAGCGGATAGAAGATGCCGCTGAAGTTATAGCTGATGATATCACGCCGATAGATGATGTGCGCTCGACTAAGAAGTACCGTAATCATGTAATGAAAATCCTTGTTCGAGATGCGCTGATCTCGGCATGGAAGAGAAGCGGAGGAGGAGAACTGAAATGAACACAATTTCTATTGAGCTGAATGTGAATGGGCGTGATTGGCAGCTGTCGGTAGCACCCAATGAAATGCTTCTCAATGTGCTGCGTGAGCGTCTCCACTACACGGGTACGAAATATGGCTGCGGAATTGGAGAATGCAGTGCCTGCACAGTCCTCATGGATGACACGCCGGTACTCAGCTGCCAGATACTTGCGGTGCAGTGCGTCGGAAAAAAAATAGTGACCATTGAAGGACTTGCTGAGGGGCAGGAGAGCCATCCTATGCAGGATGCGTTTATTGAGGAAGGTGCCGTACAGTGCGGTTTCTGCACTCCTGCTATGGTGCTGACCGCAGCGGCACTAGTCAAGGAAAAACCCGATCCGGAGAATCAAGATATCCGGGATGCCCTGCGGGGAAATTTCTGCAGATGCACTGGGTATGTGAAGATTCTTAAAGCGGTTCAGAGCGGAGCACGTAAAATGCGGGAATTATCCTAGGAAGAATATCCCCATACCCGCCGACAGTCTGTGAATACGCTGAAAAAGAAAAGGCAAGCTTGGTGGTTATGCAAGCTTGCCTTCCATGTTTGCCCTGCATGGGCCGTTCTTCAGCCTACGGTTTAGGTACGATGCCCTCGGGGAGGCTGGCTACATGCCGGGCAATTTCGCCTGGTCTGGTGAGCCAGATGTTATCACGGTTTGCCGCAATATGCTCTACCGCTTTTCTCAGCCTTCTAAGCCGCATTGGCTGACCGAAGATGAAGGTATGGAGGGAAATGGGACATACCAGCGGATAGTCCTTGGACTGCTCAAGCTTTTCTTCAAAGTCATCAATGATCAAATCAGCAAAGGTCTGCTCAGTAACACGACGATAAATAATAGCAGGAGAATCATTTACTTCCATGCTGGGGTAGGGTACGGAGAGTATGTGCCCGGATCGGGTACGGAACCATATGGGCTGATCATCAACCGGCCAGTCCATCATGTAACTGTATCCGTGCTCCTTCAGCAGGTCAGGGGTTACCAGACTTTGGGATATCCAGGGGCCAAGCCAGCCTTCCGGCTGCTTGCCTTCATGCTTGATGTAGTCCTCGGTGGCTTCAGAGATGAGCCTGGTCTCCTGTGCTTCATCCAGTTCAGCCTGGCGCTCAGAATTTGTCCGTCCGTGGCAGACAAATTCATCACCCCGTTTGCGAAACGCATCAAGCACCTGGGGGCAGAACGAATATGCTGAGGTATTGATGTTTGCAACCAGGGGAATATCCAGGGCGTCAAACATTTCGAGCAGCCGCCAGACTCCTACCCGGTTTCCATAATCACGCCACGCATATCCCCGATGGAAGGGCGGCAGTGATACTGCAGTAAAATCAGATCCGGGGAATGCCCCAAACTCAAAATGCTCGATATTTACCGCAAAGTATACGGCAAGCCTTTTCCCGTTCGGCCAATCATACACAGGTCTGTCGAAGATCGGCGAATAATCATATCTTCCGTGGTGGTTCATTTTCATGCCTTATCATACCTATCACGCGGCGGATTGTCAACAAAAAATCTGTAAAACCATATGACGAGTAGCTGTTCCGCACTGCGGTTTTCCTCCCGGAATGTCCCGGTACACTTCCTGGTTGCGACTATCTCCCGCTGAATACTCTCTCATATTCCCGGACAATATCCGGGGGAGATTCACCGTCGGGCACAAATATGAGGGCTGCAGAATTTATGCAGTAGCGGAGCCCGGTACTTTCGGGACCGTCTGTAAAGACATGACCCAAATGAGATCCGCTTGAGCTGTCTATGACCTCTATCCTGGTATGGAAAAACGACTGATCTATGCGGTAATAGACCGCATCAGGAGATATCGGGCGGTCAAAGCTCGGCCATCCGGTTCCGGAATCATACTTATGAGCGGAGCTGAAAAGAGGCTGCCCTGTCGCTTTCGAGTAGTACACGCCGTCACGGTATTCACTGTTGTACGCATTCTGAAACGCCCGTTCAGTCCCCTCCTGTCGCAGCACATAGTAGGAGAACGGATCAAGGGCTTCCTGCCACTGTGCATCGGTTTTCTCCACCGGGAACTGGTATTCTTCGCCGATAATTGGGAGGAGGTATGAACCGAATATCACATATGCTTCATCCTCACCCGGGAGGGGAGCGATATCATGCTGCGATGCTTCCCGCTGCCGGGATACTGGTGTTCCCTGGGGCTCTTCACTCCCCGATGCTGCGGCAGCAGAGATCATGAGCAAAACTGCGGCCGCTGCAGTCAACGTTATATACTTCATATGAGAAACATACCAATATCATGGCCTTAGGGGCAAACAATTTCTGCATCATCTCCCTCGAGGTTCAATGCGGGCTCATCCAGTACGCCAGACATTCATGAGAGAGAGCTGCCGAATCACTTTGCCAAGGTGCATATCGCCTCTGCATAGATCCTGGCTGAGGCAATTAAGTCGTCGATATCTATGTATTCATCTTTCTGGTGAGCCACGTCCTCTCTTCCGGGGAATCTGGGACCGAAGGCCACTCCCTTGGGAAGCGCACGGGCATAGGTCCCCCCTCCGATGGTCAGGGGCTTGCTCTTGTAATCCTTCGTCTCATTCCGGTAAGCTTCCATGAGGCCGACAACAAGCTCATCGTCTTCCCGCACATAGAGGGGTTTGGTGTCTTCGATATCTTGATAGACTATACCTGGAGTGCTGAAGGACTTCTGGATTTCCTTCTTAACCGTATCGCCGGCAACCGAGATGGGATATCTGATGTTCATCCTCAGTGAAACGGAATCCCCCTCCTTTTTCACCATACCTGCATTCACG
>SKXS01000178.1 GCA_007128345.1 Spirochaetia bacterium | reverse complement strand
GCTCCCGCGTCCTGCATCTCCAGCATGAAATCGACATGGGCAGCCATGGACTTCAGGGAAAGCTCACGATAACGGTGGGCATCCTCCGTACGCAGCTCTAACGCCTGGGCGTACGGAATGCCCGCGGGTACATACCCGTTAATCGGGTCATGGGCTGATGTCTGGTCAGTCACCACATCGGGGATGATGCCGTCCTCCAGGAGCTGTTCAAGCACATCTGCGATGTTGCCCACCAGGCCGACGGACACCGCCTCACCGGCATCGCGGGCAGCGCATGCCCATCTGACCGCCTCTTCATAGCTGTCGGTCATCCGGTCAAGGTATCCGGTTTCCACGCGCTTGCGAATGCGCATCTCATCCACATCAGCCCCTAGGAAAGCCCCTCCTGCCATAGTTGCCGCCAGAGGCTGAGCTCCGCCCATGCCGCCTAGGCCGCCTGAGACGATGAGCTTACCCCGCAGATTTCCGGCGAAATGCTTCTGTGCGCATGCGCAGAAGGTTTCGTAGGTGCCCTGAAGGATGCCCTGGCTGCCGATGTATATCCAGCTGCCGGCGGTCATCTGCCCGAACATCATGAGACCCCGCTCCTTGAGCTTGGTAAAGTGTTCCCAGGTCGCCCAATGGGGCACGAGATTGCTGTTTGCAATAAGCACCCGGGGAGCCTCCTCATGGGTGCGGACAATCCCCACAGGTTTACCTGACTGGACAAGGAGGCTCTCGTCATTACCCAGCTCCAGGAGACATCGGATGATGCGGCGCAGGGACTCTACATCACGGGCTGCCTGTCCGGTTCCCCCGTACACAACGAGGTGCTCGGGATCCTCCGCCACATCCGCATCCAGGTTGTTCAGAAGCATCCTAACTGCGGCCTCGGTCTGCCAGCTCTTCGCATGGAGGGCTGTACCGGTGGGGGCCTTGTAGTGCGGGTGGCTTGCATAGGTATCAATAAATTCCGAACAGGTCATGGGCTTCTCCTTCCAAATTCAGGGACTGCGCACGGGCAGCGGCATCGGCTGCCTTCAGCAGCACGTGAGCACGTATAAGATGAACGGCTACATCCAGGTCGTCCCCGAAAATCCTGTCTTCATTCGCGTGGTCGATATGGCGCCTCACCTCATCGTGGCAAGCCTCAAGAAGGGCACTCGATTTCAGCGGGGACCGGAAATCAAACGCCTGCGCTGCGCTCAGCAGCTCCACGGCAAGGATGTGCTCAAGGTTGTCCAGCACCATGTTGAGCTTTCTCCCGCTGATGGAACCCATGCTTACGTGATCCTCCTGGCCCAGGCTCGTAGGTATGCTGTCAGCGCTGGCGGGGAAGCAGAGATTCTTGTTCTCACTGGCCAGTGCTGCTGAGGTATACTGGGGTATCATGAAACCGGAATTGATCCCGATATCCTTCATGAGCAGCCTCGGCAGCCCCTCCTTTCCTTCCAGAAGCAGGTAGGTCCGCCTGTCGGAGATGTTTCCCAGGGCAGATACTGCTGTGGTCGCATAATCCAAGGGTATAGCCAGGGGCTGTCCATGGAAATTGCCGCCGCTGATGGAATGTCCTGCGTCAAGGATGACGGGATTGTCAGTGACCGAGTTGAGTTCAACGCACAGCATCTCCTTGAGGTGGAGCCAGGCATTGCGTGCCGCACCATGGACCTGGGGCATGCAGCGCAGGCTGTAGGGATCCTGCACGCGATGGCAGTGCGCATGGGAGACTACCATCTCAGAATCCTCCAGGAGCATGCGGAGTCTCATGGCAACATGCTTCGTACCTTGGTACGGCCTGAGTTCGTGGAGCTGTTCGGCAAAGGGCTTCACTGAGCCGAGCAGCGCCTCAAGGCTCATGGCCCCGATAATGTCAGCATGATCCAGCAGATACTTCATGCGCTCCAGGCCGAGCACCCCGTGAGCGGCGATGAACTGAGTGCCGTTGATCAGCGCGAGCCCCTCCTTCGGGCCGAGGCTGAGCGGGCTGAGCCCTGTCCGGGCAAAGAGCTCCCGGGCAGTAATCACCTCGTTGGCATAGAATACCTTCCCGTAGCCAATGAGCGGCAAAAAAAGATGACTCAGGGGAGCCAGATCCCCGCTGGCACCGACGGATCCCTTGCTCGGCACCAGGGGAATCGCGTCATGCTCGATATGCCAGATGATCCGCTCAATGGTGCGCAGGGAGACGCCCGAGTAGCCGAAGGAGAGGGCATGCACCTTCAGCACCAGCATGAGCTTGGCAAGCTCTGAGGATATCACATCACCGACGCCGGCGCTGTGGCTTCTCAGGATATTGTACTGGAGCTTCTCGGTGTCCTCCCATGATATCCTTGTATCGCAGAGCGGACCGAACCCGGTGTTGATCCCGTATACGGCATCATCTCCCCGGGCAATCTCCATAATGGCAGCATGGCAGGCGGCAGCTCGCTCTGCTGCCGCACTGCCAAGTATACCCTGCTGCCTGCCCTGCACGATGTCCAGGGCGATGCCTGGACTTAACGTATCTTCTCCATAACGGAAGCTCATAACGCCTCCCTGGAATTGCTGAGTCTCGCAAGTACTGCTTCACTCATCGGTGTCCGCTCCATTTCGCCTTCAAACTGCTCCAGCGCATGCAGCAGCATACGAGAAGCATTATCATCACCCATCATGCCTTCAACGGTCTGCTGAATCTCCTTCCAGACAGGAAGCACCTGAGCCAGCAGCTCTTTCCCGGAATCAGTGAGCGAAACATACCGCACCCGCCTGTCGCAATCCCTGCGGGCCACCTGGATGAGGCCTCTTTTCTCCAACTGGACAATCATCTGGCTTACCGCCGACTGGGACACTTCCAGTTCCCCCGCCAGAAGCGATATGGATATGCTTCCGTGCTGCCTGAGCAGGTAGAAGACGGGAAACCAGGGAGCCTCAAACTCAATCCCCAGACTCCTGTAGATGCGGGAGATCTCCAGCAAAAACGCATCGCTTAACCGCCGAAGCCGTGTACCGAGCATTAGCGCACCGGTTGTCTTGTATATTGCCATAATACTTAAGTCCTTATGTTTTTCTCATGATATCCCCCTCTTCCTTGAGTTGTCAAGCCTGCAGAGAAAAGATCTCTCTGCCTGGATCTCCCTTGCCGTCGTCTTGATGCTGAGCCCGCTCACTGGTACCATAAGGCGTACAGGGAGGTATGATGAGAGCTGCAGTGATTGAAAAACCCGGAGTCATAACTGTCATGGATGTGGCAATACCGGAACCAGGGCCCAAGGAGGTGCTCATCCGCATAGCCGCATCAGGAATATGCGGCACTGACATTCACATCTTCAATGGGGACTACCTCGGCACCTACCCCATCATCCCTGGTCATGAGTTTTCGGGGATTGTTGCATCCGCCGGCTCCGAAGTCACGCGGGTCAAACCGGGTGACCGGGTTGCAGTGGAGCCGAACATTTCTTGCGGCATCTGCGATGCCTGCCTGGGAAACCGGCAGAACTTCTGTAGAGACCGGAAAGCCCTAGGCGTCGACCTTCCCGGAGGCATGGCGGAGTTTACCGCAGTTCCCGAATCAGCAGTCTTCCCCATAGGAGACCTCTCCTTCCGAGCCGGAGCTTTTGCAGAGCCTCTCTCGTGCGTCATCCATGGCGCAGAGCAGATCGGCCTTCGTCTAGGTGACCGCATACTCATCATCGGCGCAGGGCCTGTCGGCATCCTGCTGGCACAGGTCATGCGGTTGATGGGGGCAAGTGAAATCACCCAGGCCGACCGCAATGAATTCCGTCTCGATTTTGCCAAACAGCTCAATGGATCAGTAGCGTGTGCTTTACTGGAGGACCTGCCGGAGGATTTCTTCGATGCGGCTGCAGACGCCACCGGGTCGCCCCGGGTGATGGAGAGGACTGTAACGCTGGTCCGTGAAGGTGGAAGCATTCTCCTATTCGGAGTCCCGCCAAAGGAGGCCTCGCTGTCACTTCCTGCCTTCACGCTGTTTCGCAAAGGGATCACCCTGAAGGCGACCTACACCTCAGTGCGCAATTCAGTCCAGGCGGTACGGCTGCTTGGGTCCAAAGCTGTGACGGTTGAACCGCTTGTATCCCATGAGCTTCCGCTGGAAGAAATCGCCCATGGATTTGCACTTGTCTCCGGAGGGCTTGAGCAGGTCATGAAAGTGCACGTTCTTCCAGGCAGCACACGGGGATAGCCATGGAGATACGGACGCTGCACTATCTGGAAGGTGCTCGGGATGCCCGGGGCATAGCCGTAGTCATTGATGTCTTCAGGGCTTTCTCAACTGCCTGCTGCCTGGCAGCCGGCAGCCCGACCGCCATCATTCCTGTGGCAGACCTCTCAGAAGCATACGAGCTGAAGAGGCGCAATCCGCAGTGGGTGCTTGCGGGCGAACGAGGCGGGCGCATACAGGAAGGTTTTGACTACGGGAACTCTCCTTCAGCCGTATCGGGGAAAGACTTCACAGGAAAGACCGTGGTCCTCACCACCAGTGCGGGCACCCAGGGACTTGCGGCATCATACCGCCATGCTGATGAAGTGGTGACCGGAAGCTTCATGAATGCAGCTGCAACTGCTCAGTGGATACTCCAGCGCAAGCCCGAGACGGTATCATTGGTATGCATGGGCTGGAACAGCTGCGAGCCCGCTGATGAGGATACCAGCTATGCGGCATACCTGGAGAGCCTGCTCATAGGCCGCCCATTGCCCTTCTCCCCTATTGCCCATTTCCTGAAGAATGAAAGCACAACTAAATCGTTTCGCCATACCCACGATGACCCGGGAGCAATGCGCAGCGATCTCAACTTGTGCCTGAGTCTGGACAAGTTCTCCTTCGCCCTGAAATATACAGAAGATCCCCGACCTGGGCTTGTACCGGTGCATCCTGTATCTGCATGAAGCAGGAGTACCCAGGGCTCTTCTTCACCACCCCCTCAATAATGATACCGGATGTGATTATGCATAGTATGGCTCAGTACAGTTAACGTACCCATAGCGGTTACTCCGTCTATACCTTTTTGCCTGCACACGTGATGATTTGATTGAAAGAATCATGTTCAAAAAATCCAGGTATTTTTTTCTCGAACCGCAAAGTTTCAGTATGCACTAGGGATACAAACATGCTATTGTTCGCATATGGATACGCCAACCAGAGCACACTTCGCAAGCGAAGCAGCACATTTCCAGCAAGGCATTACATACCTGGAATCCATTACTGCATCACAGCAGTCCGATGAACCGGTGGAAAATCTGCAGGAAATCCTCAGCAGCAGATGGGGAGACGGATTTTTACAAGTCCGCTCGCTCTTGCTTGCGCTAACTTCCCAGTCTGCATGCGACACGGTCAAGGATGAGTACCTGGATATGCTCAATACGCTCAGGGAAAACCCTCCAGTATGGAGCTGTTTTGAAGTCATCTCCCGCGAAGAGGACAATCTGTTTCTCATACAGGATGCCCTGTATCCAGGGGAGCAGAAGCTGCTGTATGCACCTGCACTGCATCAAGAGTCTCCCTACGTATTCTCCCTGCTGGTTGACACCGGCAGCATATTGTTAACCCACGGTCCTGCAGTACCGATAGTGTCTCTGCTGCCAGATGATTTCCGGTTCTTCCTTTCCGGATTCGGTGCAGCCCCAGAAAACCCCAAGGAGTTTTCTTCAGAAGTACTCTCCCGTTTCCCGGAGTTCATCTCCCTCCTGGAAATCGCAGATAAAGAGCTTGATGCATTTGACAGCGGTGTTATCAGGCATTACGGGAGGCACCTCTGCGGCGGTTTAGACGCTTATGCTGCAATACTTGAACCCATGAAGAGAAAGGAAATCAAAGGAATAGTCCGATATCAATACTGGGGTCTCAGTGAAGAGTCTTCAGGGCAGTCTCCTTGGACAGAGCAGTACGCTGGTGGGTTCCCCCCTGTATTCTATGCTGATACCCATACAAACTCACTCTACCTGATGACCAGCTGCAGGGAAGACATGGCCATGGTATGTACTCAGCTGGCCCGGTCCTGCCCGGAAATACCAATCAATATCGAGGAATACGAACATTCTGCCTATCCCCATGTCATGAGCCTGTGCAGTTCGCTCCCCGATTTCTCCGCCCCCTGGGATCATTATGATAAGCCCTTTATGGAGCATATAGATATTGAATTAGGCAAATTTTCCAAGTATCTCAAGCTCCTCACTGAAGAATTGACGGCGTTAAAGGATGAAAAAGACTACGACCGTATAAATCGCTGTGAGGAACTGGGAGTAGATTTTCATGAGTATGAGCAGTATCTCAATAAAAGTATCCAGCATAACTCTACGTATGAAGTTGAAGCACAGGACCGTCCCTTTGAACTGGAACATCTCAGAGCTCCTGATCCGTCACTGCTGGGTTATTTCGACGAATCCCTGGAAGACAGTGTCCTATTTTCTTTAGATGAGTCACAGAAAACCATCAATCTCATCCTTGAACTTGCGGGAAATGCAAATATCAACAAAATTGACACTCAGCATCTCACCTTTACCGTAGAAGATCTCTTCACTCCGGAATTCGATATCATGGACCTGACTGTCATGAACAGCCTGTTTTACCTGCTGCTGCAGGCTGAAGGAAAGTGGTATTCACTTCGTTCCTATGCAGTGGAGATCCTGAAGCTTTTCGGGTACTCATTACTGGATGACCTGGATATGGACACCGCAGAGTTCATCAAAGCCCTCAGCAACTGCGCAGTCAGGAGACTCCTCCCCATGGGAATACTGGAGGCGCAGGAACGTCCAAAGGGAGAGGTTCGCCATAGGGGAACCTATACCATAAGGCCGAGCAGTTTTCTCACCGAATTTCTCCGTATAGCAGATATCCCTGATTGAGCATATAGGGATAAACCTGCACCAGCAGGCCGTCCTGTCTCTATGGTGAATCAGAGAACTCACAGACACATTACCCTTTTGTTTCAAGGAATTACTCCTGTGTACAGCAAGGCAGGATGCAGATAATGCTGAGATGTTAGGAATCTCCTGTTTGGGATACGGTGTGCCTGAAAAATCCTCATTTTTTTCTGTTGTTCAATCAAATAGAGTGGTATCCTTATACTGAACAACATATTTCAAAAATGCTTT